>NZ_AUAR01000026.1 GCF_000428825.1 Desulfomicrobium escambiense DSM 10707
GAACGTGTCCACGGCATTGTCTTCCGCTTCGATGACGTTAGGATTCGACTGATAAGTATAGCTGCCATCCGAATTCAACGTCAGTGTGCCGTACAGGCCAACAACCGGCGCTAAAGCGTTCTGAGTATCAACAGTGACATCGTCACCAGCAACGACGCCTACAACGGCCACCGTACCAGAATTCCAGCCGTCCGCACCAGACTTGTCAGCACCGGTGTCGCTGTCGCCCACATCGCCGGCCGAAGCATCCGTCACCACGTTGCCCGTGGCCATGCCACCTTCGAGCACGCTGTCCGTATCCGGACTCACAGCAGGCATGTCGTCCACCACACTGATCACCAGCGGAACATTCAGCGGGTCTCCATCGCCGTCAATGCCGATGACTGACACCGTAGCCAAAGTATCGATCTGCTCTCCCTGGAGATCCTGTCCCATGAGCATGTTGTCCAACATAGTGACGGTATATGTACCGTCGGCATTCACGATCAGGGACGCTGCGGCACCATCAGCGGTCGTTCCAAGGAACATTCCGTCCTGCGCCCAAAAAACCGTCACGCCTGCGGCGAACGTCGTACCATTAATAGTGAATCCGGTCGCTCCGCCAAACCCGTCTGCGCCCCAGTTGGCGTTGTCCAGAATCGTGCCTGGAAGCGTGTGCAAGTAATTGTCATCCGTTTCGTTGATACCGATGACGCCTTCGTCGGGGGGAGAAACCGGAACCGACTCTTCCTCGACGGTAACGAAATCGATGCCGCCTCCAACCACAACCTGTCCGTTGATTACATTGAAAACCCAGTTGCCGTCCGACGTTGTGGAGGGGTTGCTGGTTCCTTCAAGGCCCAAAATCGCGGACTGGTCACCAGACTGAGGCAGTTCATAGAAGTTTTCACCATCTCCCGCAGTCCAACCGGCACGCGCGACAGTTCCACCTAACCCATCTGTGCCGCCGCTGGCGTCACCAGTCGTCCAATCGATATTCTCGTAACGGAACTCGAAGGAGAAATTCCCTCCGCCTTGGTCAAAAATGCGCAATTGGAAAGCATTCAACTTGTCGGTATTCGATCCAAAATAGCCCGTATCATCCCAAGTGATGGTGATGACACCATTTGCCTGATCAAAGTCATACCAAACAAGATTGCTTCCCGTAGAGGTTCCCCCAGGAGTCGGAGTGACGGCGCCACCTGTAGTGTCAACATCTGCAAAGAACGGGGCGATCATGGGGTTTGAGTAATTCCCTGTGATCTGGTCTGGGGTAAACTGGCCCAATGGCCCATCGAATGTAATATTTCCGTTGTTGTTGATCCAAAATTTCGTATAGGTCTGTCCAAAAAAATTCATACCCTCTGGAAAAATCGACGTGACATTAATCTCAATAGAACCGTCATCATTTGCGGCAAAAAAAGTCTCACCAAACCCCTTTGGGCCACCCAATCCATTGACCAAAGAATTCCCACCTTCACCAGGCCCCGGAATGCCCTCGTAGGAGATGTCCCCTCCCTGACCCGGCGTCTCGACTCCAGACCCTTCACCCAAAAGCACAGGGGTATCGTCATCGACATTGATGGAAAGTGTCCCGAAAGCCGAATCCCCATCCGCGTCGGTGACTTGGTAGCCCAAGGTGAACTGGAGATTCTCCTCGCTTGCCCCAGGAGTCGGGTGGTCGATGGCGGCCAACTGTTCGACGGAGTACTGGCCGGATGTCGAATCATTCAGCGTGATCCGCAAGACATCAGTATCTCCCTGGCTGATGATCATTTCAAGCCCGTCAGCCGAAACAGAAGCCGAGAAGTCCGTAGGCAGGGAGAGCCCGGTGGTTGAGAGCAGGACGGAACCGACGCCGTCGAGTCCGTAACTGAACCCCAACGTTCCCGTGGCGAAAAGCGAATCGGCATCGTCGCCCAAGCCGCCGGGATTCCCGCCGAGGGCGTCGTCGTCCAGCTGCACAATCGGGTTTTCGAAGGTGAAGGGAATGTTGTCTGGGATGACCTCAGCGTCACTGGCCTCCAGCGAATCCACCGTAATCGTCGTGAAATTCCGCGGGTCCAGCCCGCCCAGTTTGCTCACGCCGTCAATGGTGTCGCCGGCTCCGTCCTCATACGAGCCGACACCGCCGCTGGCCGTGCCGCCCGCTGCCGGGCCGGCGGCAGGCTCTATGTTTTCACCGCCCAGGGCCGCTTCCTTCTGGCCGGCGACCGAGGCCAGGAATTCGTCGACGCCGAGCATCGTGCCGTCGGCGAGGACGATGTTCGGGATCTGGACTTCGCCCAGGTCGGCGAAGTCGATGATGACCTTGCCGCCGTTGTCGAAGGCGAAGAGTACCGTCGAGCCTTCGAGGACAGGATCGACCTGCTCGAAGGCATCCGACAACACAATGTCCTGTCCGGGCATGGCCTTGATGACGATGGTCTCGCCTGCCTGCGGTGCCTGGACTATCTGCTTGGTGTTCTGCGTCGTCTCAGCCATGGAACCCTCCGCCCGGATCGGGACTTGGTATAGGTAAGAATTAAAAATAATTTTTCTTATTATGGTTACGTATATGAATGTGAGCCAGAATGGGGTCAAGTATGAAAAAAATTTTCCAACGTATTAAATTAGTTCTCGTACTCACCCAACAGCGCCAGGCATGATTTCAGGTGGTTAAAAGAAGAAAGTGCTAACAAGAATGAGTATCGGAACCGAACAATCATACCTCACAGCTCACACTTTCGGGTGAGGCCCCGGCCGTCCCTCCTTTTCAACGGCCCAGCAACATGCCGAATTTATGTTCTTTTATGACAATCACGATCAACACGCCGTATTCGCGTCACGAAGACCCGACTATCTCCGAAAGCGCACAGGCGGGTCGCCCGCAAAGCAAAGGAAAGTTCAGCTCTGTCCGGACGACAGAAACGGAAAGGGCGCCTTGCGCCCTGAAACCCGGCCTGCCTTTTGAGCAAACCGGGTCATGAATTCTGGGAGTGAAGAATGAGACGCGTCAGATCGTCATCGAAGGAGCCGTCGCCCATGAAATCAAGGTGAGGCTCATGCACAAGGGCATCCGCGGCGGCCGCCGCATGGTCATGTCCGTCCTCGCCGCCGAGAAGTAGCCGGGCCGCATCGGCCTCGTCGTGAAGCAGCTCGGGCAGCGACCAGGCCTGGAAGTCCTCCATGGGGCCGGGCGCCTCGTCCCCTGGGTTCAGGGCCAGGGTCCCCACGGACGTCGAACCGTCGATGTCTTCCATGACGTAGCTGTAGTAGGTCGTGACCGGCGCCTGCCCGCCCGCCGCGCCGCCTTCCGGCTGTGCGAAGGCGTAGCGCCCGTCCGGCCAGACCGTCAGGTCCCAGCCCTGGGGCGTCTGGATGGTCAGGCCGTCATCGGGCACGGGCTGCCCGGCAAAAGATATCATGCGCAGTGTCTCGATCATGGGAGTTGCCTCCGACGATTTCCCTCAACTCGCGAACACTCCTGCTGAACGGCGGGAGGGGGGGCCTTCGCCCGCCCTCCCGCAATCCCTCGCCGTCAGGGCATTTCGGGCTTGATCTGGCTTTCCATGGCACCGAGCACCTCGGCCCCGGTGTCCACGTCGGCGGCCAGGCCCGTGATGGTGATCGTGGCCACATGAACGGCCGCGCCGGCTCCGGAGCCGTCCTGGTCAACGTACAGGTCCGCAGTCCTGGCCGTCGCGTCGACAGTCGTCACGTTCCGGAATTCCAGATAGTCCCCGAGCTCGCTGCCCGCGGCGGGCGTGAACAGGCCCCTCACGTCGAGGGTGTCCCCACCGCCGACATGGAAGTCGGTGATGTGGTCGACGCCGCCGTCCAGGTCTCCGCCGAGGATGACGAAGGTGTCCGCCCCTTCCCCGCCGGTCAGGGTGTCACCGCCCTTGCCTCCGAAGAGGACGTCGTTGCCGTCGTGGCCGAACAGGACGTCGTCGCCGTCCGTGCCGTACACGAAATCGTGGCCGCTGGTGCCGTGGATTTCGTACCCGTCTTCGTCTTCCGTGTTCACGGCGACCACGAACCCGGCCGAAGCGGTATCGAGGTCCGAATCGTCGCCCGTCAGCTGGAACTGCAGTTCGTAGTCGTCGGGGTAGACTTGGGTGATGTACTTGGCGGACAACCCGTCGATCTTGAAGCTCACGGAGCTGTCGTACGGGTACAGTTCAAGGTAATCCACGGTCTTGGCGACATTGAGTTCGTACGTCACTTCCAGATCGCTTCCGATGACCTGATCGACGGAGGTCGAGGTCCCGTCCGTGTAGTAGGCCTTGAGCGTGACCATGTCCGTGGCCTTTGTCCCGGCCGTGCCCGACATGGAGATGGTCAGTTCGGAGATGGAGGCCGTCGAGTCGCCGACGGGCACCACGTCGAAGGTGAGGACATCACCCTTGTTGCCGTGCATGACGTTGTCACCCACGCCCAGGTCCGTGGCGGAAATCCAGAGCCCGTCGTCCGCGCCGTTGCTCGTGCCCGTGGCCACCAGCTCGAACTGGCCACCGAACATGGCGCTCTGGAAGGTGTAGCTCTCAAGGCCCGTGCCGCCGGAGATGCCGGCCAGCAGACTCGGGATCTCGATCTCGGCTACCGGCACGGGGTTGACGAGGTTGAAGTCATAGGTGCCGTCGCTGTTGACCGACACGGTGAAGAACACGTTCCCTTCCGCGTCCTTGGCGTTATAGACCAGCGTCGAGGCGCTGGACGCGAGGCCGTCGTATTCGAAGACGAATCCAGACGCCTGGTTCAACCAGACCAGCGAGGCCGCGTCGAAACTGTCGGCAAAAGCCTGCTCGTCCGCGCCGACTTCAAAGGCGTATTCCCCTGTGTGCGTCCCGACTTCGTTGGCCACCGCAAGGTTCCCCGCCGAGAGTGTCGGGATGTCGTCGACAATGGAGATGAGGATGGAACCAGGCGTCGGGTCGCTGTCGCCGGTCGCGTCCGTGACCGACATGGCGATGGCGTCCAGGATGGGGTTCACTTCGCCCTGGCCGGTATGGGCCAGATTGGCGGACAGGGTGTAGGTGTAGCCGTAGGTCACCACGCCGCCCGCGTCCGGGTCGGATATGGAGGTGATCTGCAGAACGCCCTTGCCGGTGTCCACGGTGTCGCCCGCTTCGTCGATCGGCACGCCGTTGAGCAGCAGCGTGTAGTTCTCGTTGTTGCCGTTGACCGTGAAGCTGCCCGTGGTCACGATCTCGCTGTCGGCGCCGTACTGCTGACCGTCGGCCAGGCCATCCTCGTAGACGGTCCGGGCGTCGCCGGTCACGTCGGGGACGCGGAGGTCCTGGTTCAGATCAATCACGAGCTGGGCCAGATCCGTGTCGCCGTCGCCGTCCGTGATCTCGTAGGTGAAGGTTTCGCTCCCCACTCCAAGGGGAATCGAATCCGTCTTGAGCGTGTAGGTGTAGCTGCCGTCGGCCGCGATCTTCAGGTCGCCGTACGTACCGGCGATGATCACGCCGCCCGCGGTCACCAGCGTCAGGGCGCCGGGGCCGGCCTCGACTCCGAGACGGGCGCCCGTCACCGTGGCGCCGAGGTTCTCCGTATCTGCGCCGAGAACATCGGCATGGCCGTCCGTGGAGTTGTCATCCGTCCCGCCGGCGCCCGTGAACACGTTGCCGTCGGCGATGTTGCCCAAGCCTTCGGTCACGCTGTCAGCGTCGTCGACGGCCGTCGGCGTATCGTCGAGGATGCGCACGACCAGATCGTCGCTGGCCGTGGTCCCGCCGATGCCGTTGACCGTCAGGGCCACGGCGTCGTCGAAATGCCCGTCCGTCGCGCCGGCCTTGGTGTCGTTGTCGATGGTCGCCTTCAGTGTATAGGTGTAGCTCACCGTTCCACCGAAGGAGTCGCCCGCGTAGCCAGTCAGGGTCAGCACGCCCTCACCCGTGTCGACAGTCTGCGTGCCGTCGAAGGCCTGCATCTGCGCAAGGGTGAAGACCTGACCGCCGATGACGATGTTGGAGATGCCGTCCGTGGCGGATACCGCGAACGTGCCGTCATCCGTCTCGGTGTTCAGGGCCGCCTCGGAACCGTCAGGGTTCAGGCCCGCCTCGTCGACGGTGTTGTCCGGGCCCTGGGCCGCCGCCGTGACCACCGTGGCGCTATCGTCGGCGCCGTTGATGACGATGGTCAGCTTGGCCGACGACTCGTCGCCGTCGGCGTCCTTCATGGTGTACCAGATGTCGAAGCTGAGGCTGTCCTCGGCAGTCAGGGACTGCGTCGAGGCAAGGGTGTTGTCGAGGGTGAAGCTCCACGATCCGCCAGGGCCTTGGACCAGACTGCCGTACCCGCCAAGGGCGGCCAGGGCGGCCGCGTTGTCGTGGCCGTCCGCCGTCCAGGACACGAACTCCTTGGACACGTCGGCGCCAGAGGCGTCATTGTCCAGGACGTTGCCGGACACGAAGCCCACGGAGTCCTCGGTCACTGCGACCGGGCCGTCATCGTCCGCCGTCGGCATGTCGTCCACAATGTTGATCGCGATGTCGACCGGTGCGGAAGAAAGGCCCCCGAGGTCGGTCAGGACCAGGGTGAAGGAATCGGAGACAGGACCGCCTGCATGGTCCTGCGCAGCCGTCAGGACGTAACCATACGTTACGATGCCCGTTGCCGGGTCGTATCCTGTAATGGTCATCGTGCCCTTGTCCGTTATGATCGCGCTGCCGACAAGATCCGCCATGGCGATGGAGACGCCGTTGATGGTGAGCGCAGCGAGATTGTCGAGGCCGTCCGGGTCCGAGAGGGTGAAGCTGCCCGCCGCGTACTCCGCATCGGACCCGGCATTGGACCCGACCTCAGGCAGCCCGGCTTCGTCCACCTCGTCGCCGATGGCGTCGAGATTGATGACGATGCTCGGGGGGTTGTTCGGCGGCACGACCGCCGCCACTTCCTCTTCCGGGTCGGCTTCGAGGGGCTCCACCGTGATGGTGGCGAAGTCCCTCGGGTCCAGGCCGCCCAGCTTGTCCACGCCGTCGATGATGTTGCCCGCGTCATCCACGTACGCGCCGACACCGCCGCCGGCAGCACCCCCGGCCGGACCGGCGGCGGGCTCGACCCCCTCTCCTTCCAGGGCCGCCATGCGGTCGCCGGCCACGAAAGCCAGGAACTCCTCGGCGCTCAACATGGTCCCGTCGGCGAGAACGATGTTCGGTACCTGGGTTTCACCGAGATCGGCGAAGTCGATGACAACCTTTCCGCCATTGTCGAAGGCGAAAATGACGTTCTCCCCCTCGCGCACGGGTTCAACCAGTTCGAATGCCGCCGACAGGGCAATGTCCTGCCCCGCCGTTGCCGTGATGACTATCGTCTGGCCGGCCAGCGGCGCCTCGACCACTCGTGTCGTGTTGCTGATTGTCTCTGCCATGATGCCCTCCCTTCCCTGGCCGACAGGCCGATAACGAAACCGAGAAATCACTCTTCATGCTCTTCCGGTAAACAGGGGATACAGAGGGGCAAGTATGAAAACGTATCTTCATACTTACAAATATAATTATTCATTCACTCCAAATACCTACATGCGCCCTTGACGCAAAATGCCGCAGACAGTACAAACGCGCACCCAAGAAATACATACAAATAGGTGGTGTTTTACATGAAACTCATACCAGGGCACCGCCTCTCCACAGCAACGATCTGACAACAATAGCAAAATTCCAACACCCAACCTTGACCATTTTCCCGTCGCCCGATTCGGCCTCACACTTTCGGGCGATGGTCGTCTCCCCCGATTTCCCTTGCATGCGCAGGGGGGAGCGCATAATGTTCTACAAATTCTGTATCCTAGAGGTAGCGAGCGCATGAACGACCCGAATGTCACTCCCGTGGAGGTCAACCCCACCGTCGCCGCCAAACCGGCGCGGCCCTCCATTACCCTGCAACTCGCGCCCTCCCAGGTCGCCTTCACCCCCCCACTGGTCGAATGCCTGGCCATCGTCTCCCGGCTGCACGGCAGGCCCGTGACCGTCACGGCCCTGGAGAACGGACTGCCGCGGACCCAGGAGGGACTGACTCCCTACGCCTGCATCCGGGCAGCGCGGCGCGAGGGCATCGACGCCCGCATCGGGCACAAGCCGGACATCGGGAAGATCTCGCCCCTGAACATGCCCTGCATCCTGCTCATGACCGACGGCGGCGCCTGCGTGCTGGCCGCGGTGGACGGGCAGAGCGCGCGCATCATCATGCCCGAGAATCCCGACGCGCCCTTCGACACGCCCATCGAGACCCTGCGGCAGAACTACTCCGGCCACGCGGTCTTCGCCCGGCCCAAGGGGCGCCTCGACAGCCGCACCGAAGGCCTCAAAATCTTCGACACCAAGAAGTGGTTCTGGGGCACCATCTTCCATTTCCTGCCCATCTACCGGCACGTCGTCCTGGCCTCCATCTTCATCAACCTGCTGGCCATCGCCTCGCCCATCTTCACCATGAACGTGTACGACCGCGTGGTGCCCAACAACGCCGTAGAGACTCTCTGGGTCCTGGCCGTGGGCGTGGGCCTGGCATTCTTCTTCGACTTCGCCCTCAGGAACCTGCGCGGCTACTTCGTGGACATCGCCGGGCGCAACTCGGACATCCTCGTGGCCAGCAAGCTCATGAGCCACCTCCTGTCCATCCGCATGGACCACAAGCCCGAATCCACGGGTGCCCTGGTCAACAACATGCGCGAGTTCGACGCCCTGCGCGAGTTCTTCAGCTCCACGACCCTCCTGGCCCTGGTGGACCTGCCTTTTCTGATCCTGTTCATCATAATCATCGCCTACATCGGCGGCCCCGTGGCCGTGGTTCCGGCCGTGGTCGCGCCCATCGTCATCCTGGTCGGCATCGTCATGCAAGGGCCCCTCAAGCGCGCCATCGAGGGCGGCTACAAGGAATCCACGCAGAAGAACGCCCTGCTGGTCGAGGCCATCAGCGGCATGGAGACCATCAAGACCAGCCGCGCCGAAGGCTCCATGCTCGGCCGCTGGGAAAAGATCGTGGGCCAGGGCGCGCGCTCGGCCATCCGCTCCAAGGCCCTGTCCACCTTCTCCATGAGCTTCACCCAGTTCGCCTCGCAGGTCGTCTACTGCGGCGTCGTCATCTGGGGCGTGTACCGCATCGCCCAGGGCGAGATGACCACGGGCGGCATCATCGCCTGCTCCATCCTCGTCGGCCGGGCCATGAGCCCCCTGGGCGCCGTGGCCGCCATGCTGACCCGCCTGCAGCAGAGCCGCATGGCCCTCAAGAACCTGGACCTGCTCATGCAGATCCCCAGCGAACGCCCCGAAGAGGCCCAGCGCATGGAGCACCAGGACCTGCGCGGCACCATCACCTTCGAGGGGGTCAGCTTCAAGTACCCCAGCGGCCTGACCAACGCCGTGTCCTACCTGGACTTCCACATCGCCCAGGGCGAGCACGTGGCCGTCATCGGCAAGATGGGATCGGGCAAGACAACGCTTGGCAAGCTCATCACAGGACTCTACATGCCCCAGCGCGGCTCGGTGAAGATCGGCGGCATGGACATCCGCCAGCTGGACCCGGCCGAACTGCGGGCCAAGATCGGCTACATGGCCCAGGACAATTTCCTGTTCTACGGCACGGTGCGCGAGAACATCACCCTTGGCGCCCCCCACGTCAGCGACCAGGCCCTGCTGCGGGCCGCGACCATCGCCGGCGTGACGGACTTCGTGAAGAACAACCCGGCCGGCTTCAACCTGCAGGTCGGCGAACGCGGCCTGGCCCTGTCCGGCGGGCAGCGGCAGGCCATCACCATCGCCCGCACCCTGCTCCTGGACCCGGACATCGTCATCCTGGACGAGCCGAGCAGTTCCATGGACGTGGGCGTGGAGGCAGTGCTCAAGCTGCGCCTGGCCTCAGCCTTGAAGGGCAAGACCCTGATCCTCATCACCCACCGGCCGAGCCTGCTTTCCCTGGCCAACCGCGTCATCGCCCTTGATGACGGCAAGATCGTCGCCGACGGGCCGCGCAACGCGGTGCTGGCCGAACTGCAGAAACGCGGCAATGGAGCCAAACGTGAGTAATCCGAAATATTCCGAAGCCGACCTCAACTTCATGAGCGAGGTCGACGCCGCCCTCTACCGCCGCGGACACGGCTGGGCCTACGTCCTGTCCCTGACCATCTGCCTGCTGCTGGGATCCTTCCTCGCCTGGACCCACTTCGCCATCCTCGACGAGGTCACGCGCGGCATGGGCCAGGTCATCCCGTCCCAACGGGTGCAGGTCATCCAAAACCTCGAAGGCGGCATCCTCGAAGGAATCCTGGTCCGCGAAAACCAGATCGTGGAGAAGGACGACATCCTGGTGCGCATCAGCAACGAACTGGCCCAGAGCACCCTGAAGGACGTGGCCAGCCAGGCCCTGGAGCACAAGGCCGCCATCGCCCGCCTCCAGGCCGAGGCCTCGGGCACGGAGCCGTCCTTCCCCGAAGAGGTCAGCGCCAAGGCCCCCGACGCCGTCCGGGACCAGCTGGCCATCTACCAGGCCCGCATGGCCCAGCTGAACCAGGAGATGGCCATCCTGCGCAGCCAGTACTCCCAGCGCGTGCAGGAAGCCCAGGAGATGACCATCCGCCGCAACCAGGCCGCCCAGGACCTGAAGCTGGCCCAGGAGCAGCTGTCCATCGCCAAGCCCCTCATGGAGAAGAACGTCTACCCGCGGGTGGACTACCTCTCCCTGGAGCGCGCCGTGAGTTCCCTGCGCGGCGACGTGCAGAGCCTCAACGTGGCCATCCCGCGCACCCAGCAGGCTGCCCAGGAGATCAAGCAGCGCGAGGCCCAGCGCATGGCCGAGTTCAAGGCCATGGCCCTGCAGGAGATGAACCAGCACCAGGTGGAGCTGAACTCCAAGCTGCACGCCCTCTCGGCCGGCAAGGACCGGGTCATGCGCACGGACGTGCGCAGCCCCGTGCGCGGCACGGTCAAGCAGGTCATCCTCAACACCATCGGCGGCGTGGTCAAACCCGGCGAGCCCATCCTCGAGATCGTGCCCCTGGACGACACCCTGCTCGTCGAGGCCAACATCAAGCCCGCGGACATCGCCTTCCTGCACCCGGGCCAGAAGGCCATGATCAAGATCACGGCCTACGACTTCTCCATCTACGGCGGACTCGAAGGCTCCGTGGAGCAGATCAGCGCGGACACCATCGAGAACCAGAAGGGCGAAAGCTTCTACAAGGTCAAGCTGCGCACCAAGGCCGCGGCCATCGTCTATCGCGGCGAAAAGCTGCCCATCATCCCCGGCATGACGGCCAGCGTGGACATCCTGACGGGCAAGAAGAGCGTGCTGGACTACCTCCTGAAACCCATTCTCAAGGCCAAGGAGAACGCCTTGAGGGAGCGGTGATGTCTTGACGCGACGGCCCCGGGCACTCCTGACGCTGATCGCGGCGGCCATCCTGCTGCCGGGCCTGTTCCTGGCGGAGCGGGCGGAGCCCATGGGGGCGCAGGGGCCGGGCCCGGAAATCAGGGCCGGGCAGGAGCAGGCCCAGGGTGCAGAGGCGCAGCAGGGCGCGAAACCCGAACCGGACGGCGAGGCTGAAAAAAACCCTTCCCCGCGAAACAACGCAAGCGTGGCCGGGGATCAGGGCCGCGAAGACGGCGCAGCGACACCCGCCGAACTGAACGGACAGTCGGTGCGGGACCGGGCCGAAGTAACCGGGGCCAGCGACGCGCCGGACAGGATGGAGGACCAGGGCGTCCCGGAACCGGTCCAGGCCGTATCCGACGAAAAGGCCGAGGCGGCCGACCCCGCTCCGGAACAGGTTGCCGACGCGGAGCGCGTCAGGCCCCGGCCGCCGGCGGACCCGTCCGAAAACGTTCCGGCGCAGCCTCTGACGGGACAGGCGGTGGCCAGGCCCTGGCGGGGCGAGAGCCGAACGCAGGAAGCGGCAAGCCGCGCTTCGGGGCAGCCGCAGCCTTCGGGACAGCCGGGACAGGACGCCAAGGGCCAACCCGTGCGGCTCTTTCAGACCGCGGCGTTCAGGGGCAACTTCGACGCCCTGCCCAAATGGAAGCGGGTCCTGTCCAAGGCCGACGCCCAGGTCCGGGTGCTGAACTCCTGCAGCGGCGCGGGATGCCCCCCGGGGGCCACGAGCTGGCAGCGCATCATGTCCCAGGCCAGGGGCCTTGCGCCCATGGAGCAACTGAAGGCGGTCAACACGTTTTTCAACAAATGGCCCTACCGCCTGGACCAGGATGCCTACGGAACCTCGGACTGGTGGGCCACGCCGCAGGAATTTCTCAAGATTTCGGGCGATTGCGAGGACTTCGCCATCACCAAGTATTTCGCGCTGCGGGAACTGGGCTATTCACCGGACGACCTGCGCATCGTCATCCTGAAGGACCGCATCCGGGGCATCGCGCACGCGATCCTGGCGGTCTTCATCGACGGCGACGCCCTGGTCCTCGACAACGTCACCAGCGTGATCTTCTCGCACGACAAGTACAAGCATTACGCGCCGTACTACTCCTTGAACGAACGGTACAGGTGGTCGCACATCCCTCTGGACACAAAACCTTAATGGAGACGGGAATATGACACGAGACAACAGCAGAACGACTCCACCCGTAGGCAGGAGCAAGTCGGAACTTGTGATGGGTGTCGCGATCATCTCGCTGATCCTCACGGCCCTGCTGGCATGGGTGGCCTGGACCGTCAGGGTCAAGCAGGGAGAACTGCAGGAGCAAGTCCATGAACGCCTGGAGCTTCTGGCCAACAGCCGCGCGGAAGTCTTCGGCACCTGGCTGTCGGGGCTGGTGCAGCAGACGGACAAGCTCATCTCGTCGGACCTGTTCCGGCTGTACGCCACGGACATGGACCTCATCGACGTGGACCCGAGCTTCCTGATCACCGGCATCATCCCCGAGGGCAAGAACTACGACCACTTGGCCCAGCTCACGGACCAGTTCCCCCTCATGCACCAGACCTTCGCCGACTTCACGTCCTTCGCCGGCTTCCTGTCCGGGCGCATCGTGCACCGCAGCGGCCAGTCCTACATCGGCTCGGACAACCGCATGGTCCCGCTCTCGCCGGTCCAGTCCGGCCTGATCAAGAAGACCTTCGCCTATCCCATGCCTCACTTCGCGCCCCTGCGGCAGACGGACAACGGCATGGTCATCGACATGTTCGTGCCCATCCTGTCCACGGCCGAGGACAACGGGACCAAGAAGGCCGTGGCTGTGGTCATGCTGACCAAGAGCGCGGGCACGACCGTCACCGCCCTGGTTTCCAACACGCCGCTGTCGGCCAAAGGCGAACGCACGCGGCTCATGCAGCTGACCGAGTCCGGATTCCAGGAGATCGTGCCTTGGAAGCCCGAGGGAGCGGTGGCTCTGGCCGCTGCGCCCGAACTGCAGTCGGACCGGAGCCTCGGGTTCGCCAAGCGTGACAGCCTGGGCGGGCAGACTCCCGTCTTCTCCCTCGGGATCAAGGTTCCCGACCTCGACCTGTGGATGGTGCAGGAAGTGGACGTGCAGGACGCGACCAAGAGCCTGCAGGACTACACGCGCATCTCCGTGCTCATCGCCGGGCTCATCGCCATGGTGCTGAGCCTGCTCTTCGGCGCCATCTGGTGGCGCACCCTGGGCCAGAACCAGAAGCGCATCGCCGGGGAATTCCAGCACCTGGCCCAGGAGCTCGAACAGCAGCGCAACTTCCTGGACTCCATCAACGACACCATCCCGGACTTCATCGCGGTGAAGAACCTGAGCGGCAACTACACCTACGCCAACCCGGCCCTGGCCGACGGCGTGGGACGGCCCGAGGAGGAGGTCCTGGGCCTCGACGACATCGCCCTGTTCGGCTTCGACACGGGCAAGCGCCTGGAACAGTCCGACGACCAGGCCCTCAAGACGGGCCGGCCCGTGACCTTCACCGAACGCATCTTCCTGAAGTCGCAGGAGCACTATTTCCAGATCACCAAGGTCATGCTCAAGGAGGACTCGGGCGCGCCCACGGGCATCGTGTCCGTGTTCCGCGACATCACGAGCATGGTCAAGGCCGAGGAGCGCAAGCGCCAGGCCATCTCCCAGACGGTTGAGGCCCTGGTCAAGGCCATCGAGTTCACGGACCCGTACCTCGCCGGCCACTCGATCCTGATGCGCGACGTGGCGTCCCTGCTGGCCGAGACCCTGAAGCTCTCGCCCGAGGACAAGGCCACGGTGGAGATCGCGTCCCACCTCTCCCAGATCGGCAAGATCTTCATCGACAAGTCGCTGTTGACCAAGGTGGACCAGCTCACGGAAGATGAGAAGCAGAGGGTCCAGAAGCACGTGGAGCACGCCGGGGACATCCTGCGTCAGATCGATTTCGAGCTGCCCGTCTACGAGGCCGTCTACCAGATGAACGAACGCCTGGACGGCAGCGGCTACCCCAAGGGTCTGCAGGACCGGGAAATCAGCCTCCAGGCCCGGGTCCTGAGCGTGGCCAACAGTTTCTGCGCCATGATCCGCCCCCGGTCCTACCGCCCGGCCATGAGCACGGACCAGACCCTGGAGATCATGCGCGCCTCTGCGGGAAGCTACGACCCGCAGGTCCTGGACGCCCTGCAGTCGGCCCTGGGCACGGCCCGCGGCGGCCGGGTGCTGGAAAAGGCCATGGAGTGCGCGGTGGTCTGCTCCTAGCCGCTGATCGACGACACGCAACGCGAAAGGCCCGGGCGCTTGGCAGCATCCGGGCCTTTCGTTGTGCCGAAAAAGTGAGGGGGAACCGGTTCAGGCCTGCAGCTGGTTGATGGTCCTGGCGATCTGGTTGCCCAGCGACGTCTTGCGGGCCACTTCCTGCTCCACGGAGGCGATGCCCTTGATGACCGTGGAATGCTTGCGGTTGAAACGCCGGCCGATGTCCACCAGGGACAGGTCGGTGTGCTTGCGGGCCAGGTAGAAGGCCGTGTTGCGGGCGACGACGCGGTCGCGCTTGCGGCTCTTGGAGCACAGGTCGTCGAAGCCGAAGCCGTAGGCCTGGCAGACGAAGCTGATGATCTTGTCCAGGTCGATGGAACCGCCGCCGAGGTCGTAGTTCTGGAGGATGTCCCAGACCAGGTCCATGGAGATGTCCATGTTCAGGAGCCTGGACTTGAGGAAGATGTTCTTGAGGCAGCTCTCCAGCTGGCGGACGTCGGAGGTGATGCGCGTGGCCAGGAGCTCAGCGACGCTCCCAGGCATGTTCACCTGGGCGGCCCGCGCCTTGGCGTCGATGATGGACAGCCGGGTCTGGTGGTCTGGCTTGTTGATCACGGCCATGAAGCCCTGGGCGAAGCGCGACGTCAGGTTGGGGTCGATGTCCGCCAGCTCCCGCGGCAGGAAGGTGCTGGTCATGACCACGCGCCGCCCCTGGTTCTGCAGGGATTTCAGCGTGTTCAGAAGCTCGTCCTGCATCTTTTCCTTGCCCTGCAGGAAATGCACGTCTTCGAGCAGGAGAAGGTCCAGATCGGAGCGGAAACGCGTCTTGAACTGCTCTACGGCCTTGGCCTTGATGGCCATGACGAGCTGGGAGGAGAACTCCTCGGCACTCAGATAGCAGACGCGCAGATGCTGGCGGTTGGTCTGGCGGGCGATCTCGCTGCCGATGGCCTGGGCGAGATGGGTCTTGCCCAGGCCCGGGGCCGAGCAGAGAAAAAGCTGATCCGAGCCCGCGACGTCCTGGCAGAAGCTCTTTGACGCGACATAGGCGAGGTTGTTGCACGGGCCGACGATGAAATCGTCGAACTGATGCCGCCAGTTGTGAATGGTCTGGGTGGGCAGGGCGTGCGCCATGGGCAGCCCCATCTGCTGGGTGACAATGCGTCTCTGGGGCGCGGCCGGTTCCACGGGAAGCATGGGAGCGCCGGCCTGGGCGGAACCCAGGTCGACGCGGGGCGCAAATCCCAACACGTCCGCCGCAGCATCCCTGATCCGGCCAAGCATGCGATCCTTGACCCAGGTGCAGACAAAGTCGTTCGGCGCCCGGAGCACGAGCGTGTCGTTCTCGAGGCAGCCTTGCAACGGCTTGACCCAGAGCTGAAAGTGCCCCGGAGAAAGCGTCCTCTCCAGCGAGTGTGAAATTCGGTCCCATGCGTCAATCATGGGAAGGGGTCTTAGCCAAGCGACAGACCTGCGACAACTCCGGTAAGGGGAGCCTGTCGCGACTCGGGCTAACTCTTTCTATACAGGCTAACATTGCGTAATTAAACAATTTCAATATTTCCTTCGACTTCCGGGGCTTCGACGCGGAAACGTCATTGTCCCGCTTGGCCGACGCTCCCGGATTGTCAACGCATATTTTTCAACATCAGGAAAAAATTTATCCACAACTACAAATTTATTATCTCAATTTTTCTTTTATTTTCTTTAAATTTTAGATCACGGGACCCTTAATGGGAACAAATCTCCGTACAGCGCCCAAACAGGGAGCATCTTTGAACAATATACTGAAATAATGAATAAAATAAAATCACCCCGGTATACGAGGAAATTTCTACAGCTTTGCATGTAAAGGCTTGGGCAGACAATAACCGGCAGGAGCGCTCCGAAATATCTGCATCGGAGGGCCAAAACACGTGATTTATCGTTTGTGGCGCCGTTTGGAGGGGAGCCGACATCTTTGTCGGACAATTTCTCACATCAGAAAACGAAAAAAAGGGCACGTTTTTTGAACATGCCCGGATGAAAACGCGCTGGCAGGGAGGATCAGAAGACGGACGCGGCGGCGCCCTGATCGTTCATCTCGCGGATGGAATCGGCGAACCGCTCGACCAGATCGTCGTAAAGCAGAGGGATGCGCTGGGCAAAGGCGGCCAGCATCGGCAGCATGACCTGGCGCATCTGCGGATGGGCGGCCTTGTCGCAACGCAGCTTGAAGATGTGCCGCCACTCGCGGATGTTGGCCGTGGTCACGATTTCGGTTTTCAGGCTGTTGGGCAGGACGCTCCTGGCCTCCTGAGCCGTGGCGCCGGCGTCCACCAGGCGCAGATAGGCGTCCTCGCAGGCCTGCATGGCCGAGAGCCAGAGGGCGTAGCGGGCGTCGTCCGCGGCCCAGAAGAAGGGACGGATCACAGTGATTTCGCTGCCGAACTTGTCCTGGGCGTAGTTGGCGTAGCGGGTGCTCTCCTGGGAGAAGGAGCACAGGCGGTGGCGGACCAGTTCGTGCGTCACGCCGCGGTCGCAGACGATGCGCACGGTGACGGAGATGTGTTCGAGGACGCTGTCGTGGCCCAGGCGGACGATGCGCGACAGGAGCTTGCGGGCCGAGTCCGGGCTGGCCTTGTCCTCGGACTTGTAACAGGTGCGGGCGGCCAGTTCGAGGTGCTGCAGGATGAACTCGCCGTCGGGCAGGTGCATGAAGGAGAAACTGGGGTCGATGACTTTCATGGCTCCTCGCTGAACTGGTTGGTGAAAGGATGAATGGCGCGCCGTCTGGAAACCGGCCGGCTGAACGCGCGACCCGGCTAGGCGTTGCGCAGCTTCAGGCCGCCGTCGATGTGCTGGTAGGCCTTGGCCGTGACCACGCGGCCGCGCGGGGTGCGCTTCAGGAACCCGCACTGGATGAGATAGGGCTCGTAGATGTCCTCGATGGTGCGGACCTCCTCGGAGCAGGCCGCGGCGATGGTCTTGACGCCCACGGGCCCCCCGCCGAAGTGGTCGATGATGCACTCCAGGATCTTGCGGTCCATCATGTCCAGGCCGATGGAGTCCACGTCCATGATGTCCAGGCCCTTGGCCGCCACTTCGGCGTCGATGACCGGGCTGCCGGCCACCTGGGCGTAGTCGGCCACGCGCCGCAGCAGCCGGTTGGCGATGCGCGGCGTGCCGCGGGAGCGCCGCCCGATCTCCAGGGCGCCCTCGTGGCTGATCTCAAGGCCGAGGATGCGCGCGGCGCGGGTCACGATCTGGGCCAGTTCGCGAGGGTTGTAGAACTCCAGGCGGCAGATGACCCCGAAGCGGTCGCGCAGGGGCGAGGTCAACAGGCCGATGCGTGTCGTGGCCCCGACCAGGGTGAAGGGCTCCAGTTCGATCTTGACCGTGCGCGCCCCGGGGCCTTGCCCGACGATGAGGTCGAGCTTGAAATCCTCCATGCCGGGGTAGAGGATCTCCTCCACGACCGCGGGCATGCGGTGGATCTCGTCAATGAAGAGCAGGTCGTGCCGGTTCAGGCTGGTCAGGATGGCGGCCAGGTCGCCGCTTCGCTCCAGCACCGGGCCGGAGGTGGAGACCAGATTCACGCCCAGCTCACTGGCCATGATCTGGGCCAGGGTCGTCTTGCCGAGGCCCGGGTTGCCGTAGAGCAGGCAGTGGTCCAGGTGCTGTCCGCGTTCCTTGGCTGCCTGCAGATAGATCTTCAGGTTGCCGCGGACGTCCTCCTGGCCGATGAAATCGTCCAGCGTGCGCGGACGTATGTGCTCTTCGCCTGGGTTCTGGGCCATGTCAGCCGTGCTGCCTTGCCGCAAAAATCTTGAGCGCCTGACGGATGGCGCTGCCCGCGTCGAGGTCGGGCTCCGTGTCGAACACCTTCCTGACCACCTCGTCCACCTCGTGCCGACCGTAGCCCAGGGAAACCAGGGCAGCGGCGCAGTCGGACTCGGCCGTTACCGCCGGGGCGGTCCTGCCGGACGAGAGCGGGGCCGAGGCCACGAGCTTGTCCTTGAGGTCCAGGAGCAGCCGCTTGGCCGTCTTGGCCCCGATGCCGGGCACCCGCGTCAGGGCGGCCACGTCCTCCCTGGCGATACAGGCCGCGAGCTCCGAGGGGCCATAGCAGCCCAGCATGGCCAGGGCCGTTCTGGGCCCGAGCTTGGGCGCGGCCAGCAGGGTCTCGAAGGCCTCCCGCTCCTCCCAGGTCCCGAAACCGTACAGCACCAGCGCGTCCTCGCGCACCAGGGTGTGCACGAAGAGGCGCGCCGTGTCGCCGGCCCCGGGCAGGGACGACAGGGCGCCGACGGTCATGTGGACCTGGTACCCCACTCCGCCGGAGGTCAGCAGGATGCAGGCCTCCGCGTCGCGGCGCAGCACGATTCCTTCGAGATATGCGATCATGGACAGAGGCTATAGACGAGTTGCCCCGTCTTGACCAGCCGCAACGGCGGCCAGGAAGCGGGAGTGATTGAGGTGGCAGATGGCCAGGGCCAAGGCGTCGCCGGCGTCTTCGGCCCAGTCGGGACGCACGCCCAGGAGCTGGCCGACCATGAAGGACACCTGACTCTTTTCGGCTCGCCCCGCGCCGACTAGGGATTTCTTGACCAGGGTGGGCTCGTAGCCGAAAACCTCGACCCCATGCACGCCGCAGGCGGCCAGCACCGCCCCGCGAGCCTGCCCGAGCTTCAGGGCCGAGGCCGAGTTGCGGGCGAAAAAAACATTCTCCACGGCCACGGCCTGCGGAGAATGGGCCTGCAGCAGCTCCGTGATGCGCGAGTACATGAGCCCCAGCCGGGCGCTCATGGCCTCCTCGGCCGGCCGGACCACGCCAGCCTCGACCAGGGACAAAACCCCGGACCGCTCCCGCACCAGGCCGTAGCCCATGCAGCGCGACCCGGGGTCCACGCCCAGGATGATGCGTTCGGCAGCCATGCTCCGGGCTTACATCTCCGCCAGGAGTTCCGGGGGCAGCTCGAAGTTGGCGTAGACGTTCTGCACGTCGTCGTTGTCGTCCAGGGCGTCGTAGAGCTTGAGGACCTTGCGTCCGGTCTCCACGTCCACGGCCACGGTATTCTGGGGGATGCGGTTCAGCTCGGCGCTCATGATCTCGATGCCTGCGGCCTCGAAGGCGGACTTGGCGGAATGGAAATCCTCGACCGCGCACTGCACCTGCCAGGAATCGTCGTCATCGAGCACGTCCTCGACGCCGGCCTCCAGGCCCACTTCCAGGAGCTGATCCTCGGTGTACTTCTTGTCGAAGGCGAAGACGCCCTTCTTGTCGAACATCCAGGCCACGCAGCCGGCCGCGCCCATGGAGCCGCCGCCCTTGCTCAGGATGTGGCGCACCTCGGCCACGGTGCGGTTCCGGTTGTCCGTGACGGCCTCGATGAGGATGGCCACGCCGCCGGGCGCGTAGCCTTCATACATGATCTCTTCCAGGGCCTCGGAAGCCAGCTCGCCCGTGCCCTTCTTGATGGCCGTGTCGATCTTGTCCTTGGGCAGGTTCACGGCCTTGGCCGCATCGATGGCCGCGCGCAGCCGCGCGTTCATGTCCGGGTCGCCGCCGCCCTTGGCCGCGAGGATGATTTCCTTGGTCACCTTGGTGAACATCTTGCCGCGCTTGAGATCCTGGCGGCCCTTGCGGTGCTGGATGTTCTTCCATTTACTATGTCCTGCCATGTTTTCCTCCAAAAAAATTCGTTATTCGCGATGTTCTTCGCGCCCGACCGGGACGAACCCCAGACCCAGGATGAAGATTTCCTTGCTCTCGGAGCGGCTGCTCTTGGGCTTGACCATGACGACCTTGGCGAAGCGCCCCCGCAGGGACTGCACGAAAGGGTGCACGTCCGGGCCTTCGAAGACCTTGGCGATGAACGTTCCGCGCGGCGCCAGCCACTCCTCGGCCACGCCGAAGGCAGCCTCCACGAGCTGGATGGAGCGGGCCTGGTCCGTAAATTTCGATCCCGTGGTCTTCGGGGCCATGTCGCTCATGACCACATCGAAGGGCGCCAGGGTTTGCAGGTGCCCGAGAAACACGGGCGTGCGCGCGAAGATGTCTTCCTGCAGAAAGGTCACCTGCTCCGGGAAGACCGTGTCCGGCATGTTCAGGTCGATGCCCAGCACCCGCCCCCCGGCGCCGACGCGCTCGGCCGCGTACAGGGTCCAGGAGCCGGGACAGGCCCCGAGGTCCAGGACCTTCTGGCCGGGGCGCAGCAACCTGTGCGCCTTGTCCATTTCCTGAAGCTTGTATACGGAGCGGGCAGGGTAGTTGTCCTGCTTGGCCTTTTTGAAATAGTAATCGCGGTATTGTTTCATGCTCTCATGACCGGGGCAGCATCCCGACCACCCAAGCGAGCGCCTTCATGCCAGCCAGACCCATACGTGTAAAGTTCAAAAACGAGCTTGGGATATCTACAACGCTCCCCGCAGGAGAGCAATATCTTCGTCTGCTGGGCAGCGGGGAGGACATCCTCGTCCTCTGTCCGGGGCCCGAGCCCGAGTTGTGCGTGCCGCTGCTGTCCGGAGCGCGGCGCATCCTCGTGCTCCGGGAACCGGAGTTCGAAAGGCGGATGCCCCCCGCATGGCCCGGCGCCTTCCCGCCGGACTGGGAGCCCGTCTCCATGGAGGCCGCCCCGGCCCTGCTCCCCGAAGCGCGCGTCCTGCACTACACGCCAGCGACCCGCCTGCTGCCCTCGATCTACGCGCCGCTGCTGGCAGCCCTGCACCCCGCGCCGAAGGCCCGGCGGTCGGCCGAACTTTGGATGCCCTGCCCGGAAAAAGGACTCATCATCCCGGAATTGGAAGACGCCGCCCTCGCCCTGGGGCTTCGGCCCAGGCGCCTGCCGGCCGGACTGCAGCCCGTCGAACTGGCCACGATGCTGGAAGCCGAAGCGCCCGGCCTGTTCCTGAGCGTCAATTTCCACGGCCTGGACCCTTGGGGCGAGAACCAGTCCCTGCTGGAGGCGGCAGGGGTACCTGTAGCCGTATGGTGCGTGGACAACCCCTTCCACCTGCTTACGGGCCAAAAAACCCTGCTCTGGAAGCGCCTGCCCCTCTTCGTCACCGACGACTGGTTCGTCGGGCCTCTGCGCTCCATGGGCGCCGACGCCCGCCATCTGCCCCTGGCCGTGAGCCCGAAATTCTTCGCGCCGGGAGCTGCGTGTCCGACAGGCCGCGACCTGACCTTCGTCGGACGTTCGTCCTTCCCGGACCGCGACCGCTTCTTCGCCGCCTGCAGGGTTCCGGACGGCCTGGCCGCGGAAGCAGGGAACCTGTCGGGCAAACAGGCTCATTTCGGCTGGTGGCGAGACAGACTGCCGGACATCCCCCTCTGGCCCGGTAACGACGTGCGTATCCTGGGCCTGGGGGCGGAAACGGCGTCGGCCGCGTGGCGCAGGAACTGCCTGATCGCCCTGAATGCCGTGACGGATCTGACCGTCATCGGGGACGACGCCTGGCGCAGCCTTATGCCCGGAGTTCGTCTCCTACCTCCCGTGGATTACTACTCCGGCCTGTCCGACGTCTGCCGCCGGGCATCCTTCACCCTGAACCTGACGAGCCTGCTCCTGCCCCACGGCCTGACCCAGCGTCACTTCGACGTCTGGGCCTGCGGCGGCTTCCTGCTCACGGATGACACGCCGGGACTCTCGATCTTTCCCGCGGAGCTGACCCGGCCCGTGGCCTTCGAAACACCAGGGCAGGCAGCGGACCTGCTGGCGGCCCTGGCCGCCGCGCCAAAGCGCAAGGAAGAACTGCGCCGGTCCTGGCAGGAGCACGTCCTGTCGGAGCACACCTACACCCGCAGGTTGAACGCCATCCTGGACACGCTCCGGGCTTAGCCCCTGAAACGCGAAAGGGCTCCCGGAAATCCCGCGGAGCCCTCCGTGCAGCGCTGCCCGAAGCAGCCTCTCAGCACTCGCCCATGGCGCAAACCTGGTTGCGGCCCTGATTTTTGGCCCGGTACATGGCCCGGTCGGCCTCGTCGAGGAGCCGTTCGCCGTGGCTGCCGGTCCATTCGGGCCGCAGGGTGGCCACGCCGACGGACACGGTGATCTTGATGCCCTTCTGCAGCACCTGGCCGTTGTGGTCGCGGATGATGAAATTGTATTCCTCGATGATGGTGCGCAGGGATTCCGCGTCCTCCTTCGCCTCGTCCAGACCCACGCCCGGCAGGGCGACGATGAACTCCTCGCCGCCGAAGCGCGCCGGAAAAAAGCTGCGGTTGGGCATCGTGCGGTACTTGTGGGCGAAGCCCATGAGCTTGCCCGCCACCGTGACCAGGGCCTGGTCGCCGATGCGGTGCCCGTAGGAGTCGTTGAAGGCCTTGAAATGGTCGATATCCAGAAACATGAGGCTCATGGGCTTGCCCGTGACCACGTGCTCCGCCAGGGTGGCCCGGAAGTAGCGGTCAAAGGCCCGGCGGTTGTTGAGCTTGGTCAGCTGGTCGGTGTAGCTCATCTCGACCAGGTCCCGCGTGTCCTCCTCCAGCTGCGAGATGACCTTCTCGAAGGCCGCCCGGATCTCGACGACGATGTCCTCCAGGGCGTTCTGATCGCGCACCGTGTTGATGGTCGTTTCGCGCAGATCCTTGACTTCCTTGGCCCGCTGGATGTTCTGGGAGCGGATGTGCTCGATCAGGCCCACGGTCTCGCGAAAGGCCTCTTCGAGCTTCTTGTTCCAGGGCTTGTAGAGGATCTGCTCCTGCAGACGCACGAACTCCTTGAAGCGCGTTTCCGAGTAGTCCCGCTCCCGGATGACCTGCATGACCAGGTCCTGCATCTGCTGCTTCTGCTCGGCTGAAAGGTAGTCGTATTCCGTGATGGAGCGCATGTAGAGGATGAGGGCCCCCCACTTGGAGTTGGCCGGGACGCCGGCTTTGACAAGCGACAGGACGACGTCGCGGGAACAGAAAAAATCGGCGTATTGCTCGGTCATGACCCTGAATCCGGAAGGTTGAGGTCCGGGCTAGTCCTTCCCGCAGAAGGACTGACCCATTTCGAAAGCCTGCCCGACATACTCACCCACGGCATGATAGGCTCTGGAAACGGGGGTGAAGATGAGGGGCTGCACTTTGGCCGCATCCGGATATCCCCTCGCATCCAGGACATCCTCATCAGCCTTGACATCTACGATCTCTCCAATGAACTGCACGTGCATGCCTAGCGGCACGGTCCGCAGCAATACGCACTCCAGCACCAGGGGGAACTCCCCGACGTACGGGGCGTCGACGAGTTGCGAACGCACCGGGGTCAGGCCCGCGGCGGCGAACTTGTCCGTGTCGCGGCCCGAGGCGATGCCGAAAAAGTCGGCCTGGGAGGCGAAACGCACCGAGGGGACGCTCACGGTGAAGGCCTTGCGGACGGTGATGGCCGAGAAGCTGTGCCGCTCCTCGCGTAGGGAAACGGCCACGCACGGCGGCTTGGAACAGCAGATCCCGCCCCAGGCCGCGGCCATGGCGTTGGGCTTGCCGCTTTCGTCATAGGAGCCGATGATCCACAAGGGCGTCGGCTGGGCCAGGGTCTTGGCCCCGAGGGATATTTTCATGGTCGTCTCCGGGATGGCGTCACGTTCATTTCCTCATGTCCCACTTGCCAGTGATTTTCATATGGTTATAGGTAGCATCCCGCAAGTCTAAACCTGCATTTTCCCTGCAGCTGCAACAGGGCGTTCATGGATACCAAAGTCATACATATAGAAGGCGCGCGCGAGCACAATCTCAAGAACCTGACCCTGGACATCCCCCGCGACAAGCTGGTGGTGGTCTGCGGGCCTTCGGGGTCGGGCAAGTCCACCCTGGCCTTCGACATCGTCTATGCCGAGGGGCAGCGCCGCTACGTCGAGTCCCTGTCGGCCTACGCGCGCCAGTTCCTGCCCCAGATGGACAAGCCGGCCATCGACCTCATCGAGGGCCTGACCCCAGCCATCTCCCTGGAGCAGCAGACCATCTCCAAGAACCCGCGCTCCACCGTGGGCACGGTCACGGAGGTCTACGACTTTCTGCGCGTCTTCTACGCTCGCCTGGGCACGCCCTGCTGCCCCGAGTGCGGTGTGCCCATCCAGGCCCAGACCGGCGACCAGATCATGGACCGCATCATGAGCCTGCCCGAGGGCACAAAATTCATGCTCCTGGCGCCCATGGTCGACCACAAGAAGGGCACCCACGCCGATCTTTTCAAGAAGCTCAAAAGCCAGGGCTTCGTGCGCGTGCGCGTGAACGGAGAGGTCCTGCCCCTGGACCCCATGCCGGAGCTGGCCAAGAACCTGAAGCACAGCGTCGACCTGGTGGTGGACCGCCTGGTGCTCAAGGCCGACATGCGCAAGCGCCTGGCCGACTCCGTGGAACTGGGCCTCACCTCGGGCGAGGGACGCATCGTCGTGTCCGTCATCGGCGGCGAGGACATCTTCTTCTCCACCGACGCGGTCTGCCCCCGCTGCAGCCTGAGCCTGCCCAAACCGAGCCCCCAGCTCTTCTCCTTCAACAGCCCGCAGGGCGCCTGCCCCCACTGTTCGGGCCTGGGGGCGGTGGAATATTACGAACCGGTCCTGCTGGCCCCCAACGGCGGCCTGTCCCTGCGCCAGGGCGCCATCCTACCCTGGAAGGGCCGCGCCTTCGACCGCTTCGCCGCCGACCTGAAGGCCCTGGGCCTGCGCCAGAATTTCACCCTGGACACGCCCGTGCGGGAGTTCACGCCCGAGGCCCGGAACGCCCTGTTCCACGGCGAGGGCGACTGGCCGGGCGTCATCCACTTCCTCGAACAGGGTCAGGGACTCGGCCACATCTGGCGCGACGAGCTTGCGCGCTACCGCCAGACCATGGACTGCCCCGAATGCAGGGGCGCCCGCCTGCGGCCCGAAGCCCTGTCCGTACGCGTGGAGGGGCTCAACATCTTCGACTTCTGCGCCCTGCCCATCGCCCGCGCCCTGAAGTGGCTGCATGGTTTGGACTTCGCCGGCGTGAACGCCGAGATCAGCACGCCGCTGCTCAAAGAGCTGCGCCACCGCATGGAATTCCTGGCCAACGTGGGTCTGGACTACATCTGCCTGGCCCGCAACATGACCACCCTGTCCGGCGGTGAGGCCCAGCGCATCCGCCTGGCCGGGCAGCTGGGCTCGGGCCTGGTCGGCGTGACCTACGTCCTGGACGAGCCGAGCATCGGCCTGCACCCGCGCGACAACGTGCGCCTCATCAGCACCCTGCGCCAGCTCCAAAGCCGCGGCAACACGGTGCTGGTGGTCGAGCACGACGAGCCCACCATCCGTTCGGCCGACCACGTGCTGGAACTCGGCCCCGGCTCGGGCTTCCTGGGCGGGGACCTGGTCTTCGCCGGCACGCCCGAGAAGCTGGTCAACGAGTCCCAGAGCCTGACGGGCAAATACCTGCGCGGCGACCTGCGCATCGCCCGGCCGCCGGCGCGCAGGACATCGGGCCGGGCCATCACCCTGCGCGGGGTGACGACCAACAACCTGCGCGGCATCGACGTCCGCTTCCCCCTGGACTCCCTGGTCTGCATCACCGGGGTTTCGGGCTCGGGCAAGAGCTCCCTGGTGGTGGACTCCCTGTACAAGCACCTGGCCCTCGCCCAAGGCCTCAAGGTCGAGGCGCCGGGGACCATCGGCGGCATCGACGGCGCCGAGGCCCTGGAGAAGATAATCTCCATCGACCAGAGCCCCATCGGCCGTACGCCCCGCTCCAATCCCGCCACCTACACCAAGATCTTCGACGAGATCCGGGCCATCTTCGCCGGCAGCAAGGACGCCCGCAAGCGCGGCTACAACGTCGGGCGCTTCAGCTTCAACGTGCGCGGCGGCCGCTGCGAGGCCTGCCAGGGCGACGGCCAGATCCGGGTCGAAATGCACTTCCTGCCCGACGTCTTCGTGACCTGCGAGGTCTGCGGCGGCAAGCGCTACAACCGCGAGACCCTGGACATCCTGTACCGCGACAAGTCCATAGCCGACGTTCTCGACATGACGGTCCGCCAGGCCCGGCAGTTCTTCGCCAACCACCCGGCCTTGGAGCGCAAGCTCGGGGTCCTGGAGGAGGTGGGCCTGGAGTACATCCGCCTGGGCCAGCCGGCCACGACCCTGTCCGGCGGCGAGGCGCAACGCATCAAGATCTCGCGCGAGCTGGGCAAGCGGAGCCTCCCCGGCACCCTCTACATCCTGGACGAACCGACCACGGGCCTGCACATGCACGAGGTCGGCAAGCTCATCTCGGTGCTGCACACCCTGGTGGACAAGGGCGCCTCGGTCATCGTCATCGAGCACAACCTGGACGTGGTGGCCGCCTCGGATCACGTCATCGACCTGGGCCCCGGCGGCGGCGAGAACGGCGGCCTGGTCGTGG
The DNA here is from genome assembly GCF_000428825.1 of Desulfomicrobium escambiense DSM 10707. Taxonomy (NCBI): domain Bacteria; kingdom Pseudomonadati; phylum Thermodesulfobacteriota; class Desulfovibrionia; order Desulfovibrionales; family Desulfomicrobiaceae; genus Desulfomicrobium; species Desulfomicrobium escambiense. Next base: position 26,914 of record NZ_AUAR01000026.1, read on the forward strand.
CCCAGGGCACGCCCGAGGAACTGAAACAAAACCCCGGCTCAGTCACGGGCCCCTTCCTGGAACTGTAATCAAGGGGCATACTTGTCGAACTCAGGAGTCGGCGCTATGTTGTGACAAATTGATACCAAATGGGATGCGCATGCCGACAATCCTCCTGCTTCTTGGCTGGCGACTTTTCTTTTACGCCAACGAAGGCAACGAGCCCATCCACATCCATTGTCGAAAAGGGGATATGGAATGCAAATTTTGGCTCAACACCCAAACGTTTGACATCGAAGAGGCGTTTTCTTTCAATGTCACACGCTCCGAAAAAAGGGTTGTCCGCAAAATAATCTTCGAACACTTCGAATATATTGAAGAACAGTGGAAAATATTCCAGGACGGGAGAAATGAAGAAGCACGTCGTTGAAGATATTCGCTTCGAAATGGGCAGTCTGCTGGTCCGTATCGATGGGGCGCAGAAAAAATTCCCCCTCAAGGCCGTTTCTCCTCTCTTGGCCGGTGCCTCTCCACGGGAACGCGACACCTTCGAGGTTTCGCCCTCCGGCTACGGAATCCACTGGCCCCTGCTCGACGAGGACCTGTCCATAGACGCGCTGCTGGGCGTTGTGGACGAACCTTCCTGGCATCGAAAAAGCGCCTGAGCGATCAAGCACGCCGGGCGAAACCAGATCGCATCCGCAGCAAACAAGACAGGCGGCCCGGAAAACCCCGGGCCGCCTGTCTTGTTTGTTTCTATGACGACCGTCAGTAGCGCGATGTCAGGTGGGCGTAGCCGTGCATCAGGTAGTTCTGGACGTAGTCGGCGACGCCGTCCTCCAGGGGACGGAAGTCCACGTCGCAGCCGCGGCCGGACAGCTTCTTCAGGTCGGCGCAGGTGTAGTACTGGTACTTGCCGCGCAGGGCGTCGGGCATCTCGACGTACTCGACCTGCGTCTCCCGGCCCATGGCCGCGAACACCCCGCGCGCCAGGTCGTTCCAGGTCCGGGCCTGGCCCGTACCGACGTTGAAGACGCCGCCGACGCCGCGGTTCTTGAGCAGCCAGTCGATGACCCGCACGCAGTCCTTGATGTAGACGAAGTCGCGGCGCTGCTCGCCGTGGGCGTATTCCTGGCGGTAGGACTTGAAGAGCTTCAGCTTCCCGGTCTGCCGGATCTGGGTGAAGGCCTTGCAGACCACGGAGCGCATGTCGTCCTTGTGGTACTCGTTGGGGCCAAAGACATTGAAGAACTTGAGTCCCGCCACCTTTTCCAGGAGCCCGTCGCCCTTGAGCCAGAGGTCGAAGAGATGCTTGGAGTAGCCGTACATGTTGAGCGGCTGCAGGGACTCCATGGCCTCGTCGGAGTCGTCGAAGCCGCGGCTGCCGTCGCCGTAGGTCGCGGCGGAGCTGGCGTAGATGAAGCGCGCGTCGCGCTCCAGGGCGAAACGGCACAGGGCCTTGGAGTATTCAAGGTTGTTGCGCATGAGGTAGTCGCAGTCGGCCTCGGTAGTGGCCGAACAGGCGCCCATGTGGATCACGGCCTCGATGCGGCCTTCCATGTACCGGGTCTTGGTCAGGCCCAGGAATTCGTCCTTGTGGATGTAGCGGTGGTACTTGAGGCCCACGAGGTTGCGCCACTTGTTCGTGCTGGCAAGGTTGTCGACCACGAGGATGTCGCGGATGCCCTGGCGGTTCAGTTCCCAGGCCATGGCGCTGCCGATGAAGCCGGCGCCGCCGGTGATGATGATCATAGTGCCTCCCTTTCGAGTCTTCTCCCACCGCCCCTAGCTTGAAAGGGACCCAGGGGCAAGACGCCAGCCCCTGTACGGGACTGATTCCAGTCCGCCTGACGCGCCGGCGTTCCGGCCAGAGGAACATTCGGGTCTTGGTTTTTGCACGGGCTTTGGCTACAGTGCCGCCTTCCTGTCCACCACTTCCACGAGGAGCACCCTATGCTCGCCATCCTTGACTACAAGGCCGGCAACCTGACCAGCGTCAAGCGCGCCTTGGACTATCTCTCCATCCCCTGCACCATCACGGCCGACGCCCACGTCATCGCGGGCTGCGAGGGGCTCATCTTCCCCGGCGTGGGTGCGGCCGGTTCGGCCATGGCCTACCTCGGCCGGTCGGGGCTGAAAGAAATCATGGCCCATGAGATCGCCTCGGGCAAACCGCTCCTGGGCATCTGCCTGGGCTGCCAGATCCTGCTCGAATACAGCCCGGAAAACGACACGACGACGCTTGGCCTCATCCCGGGCCGCTGCGACATCTTCACCCCGGATCTGGCCGAGGAGGACGGTTCGCCCATCAACATCCCGCACATGGGCTGGAACACCGTGGCCCTCAAGAAGGACTGCCATCTCTTCGACGGCATCTCCCCGGAAAGCGAATTCTATTTCGTGCACAGCTACTACCCCAACCCCGCCCCCGAATACGTCATCGGCACGACCTACTACGGACGGGAGTTCTGCTCCGTGCACGGCCGCGACGGGCTGTGGTCGGCCCAGTTCCACCCGGAGAAGAGCGGACGGCCGGGCCTGAAACTGCTCTCCAACTTCTACGCGTACTGCAGGGAGGCGGCCAATGCTCAGTAAACGGATCATCCCCTGCCTGGACGTCAGGAACGGCAAGCTGACCAAGGGCGTCAAGTTCGAAGGCAACGTGGACATCGGCGACCCGGTCGAGACGGCCAAGCGCTACTACGAGGAAGGGGCCGACGAGATCGTCTTCTACGACATCACGGCCTCCCACGAGGGCCGGGGCATCATGCTCAAGGTCGTGGAGGCCGTCGCCTCGCAGATCTTCATCCCCTTCTCCGTGGGCGGCGGCATCTCCACCGTGGCCGACATGCGCGACGTGCTCCTGGCCGGCGCCGAGAAGATCTCCGTCAACTCGGCCGCGGTGAAGACGCCGCACATCATCACCGAAGGGGCCGAAGCCTTCGGCTCCCAGTGCGTCGTCGTCGGCATGGACGTGCTGCGCGTGCCCACAAGCAAAGCCATCCCCTCGGGCTACGAGATCGTCATCCACGGCGGCCGCAAGCACATGGGCATCGACGCCCTGTGGTGGGCCAGGGAGGTCGAGCGCCTGGGCGCGGGCGAACTGTGCGTCAACTCCATCGACGCCGACGGCACCAAGGACGGCTACGAACTGACCCTGACCCGGCTCATCGCGGACAGCGTGCGCATCCCGGTCATCGCCTCGGGCGGGGCCGGCAACCCGCAGCACATGGTCGACGCCGTGACCGAAGGCCGCGCCTCGGCCGCCCTCATCGCCTCCATCGTGCACTACGGCGAGTACACGGTGACGGACCTCAAGAACTACATGGCCGACAAAGGGGTCAAGGTGCGCCGCATCTGGTAGCGCGCCCCTCGACATGCCCGATCAAAGGCCTTCGTTCCCGGACGGGGGCTTTTCTTTTGCCGGGCGCACGCCGAAAAAAAGGCCGACCACAGCGTGATCGGCCTTTCCTGGCGCCATGGCGTCCCCGAGCTACTTCTTCGCCACTAGGCCCAGCGGGAGAACCGTGCGGTCGTAGACCTCGTTCAGGACCTGGGCGATGGCCGTGTAGAAGGCCGAAAAGCCGCACAGGATGCCGACGTAGCCGGCCGTGGTCTTGTAGGCCGCGATGTGGGTCAGGTCGCCGATGGCCAGGAGCCAGAACAGGGCGACCAGGGTGCCGAAGACGACCTGCAGGGCCCGGCTCAGGCGGAAGGTGCCGAGGAACATGCAGAAGGTGAAGAGGCCCCAGATGGCCAGATAGATGCCCATGGCCGTCTCGTCGCTCTTCTCGGCCAGGCCCAGGGCGGGCAGGATCCAGATGGCCACCAGGGACAGCCAGAAGGAGCCGTAGGCCGTGAAGGCCGTCAGGCCGAATGTGTTGTTCTTCTTGGACTCCAGCAGGCCGGCGAAGATCTGCGCGATGCCGCCGACAAAAATGCCCATGCCCATGATCATGGAGTTGACCGGGTAGAGCCCGGCGTTGTGGATGTTCAGGAGGATGGTGGTCAGCCCGAAGCCGAGGAGGCCCAGGGGGGCGGGATTGGCCGAAGTGTCCTTGATGATGCTCTCAGTGGTCACGAATATATCCTTGTCTTGTGTGTCAAAGGGTTGCGCGGCGTATGCCGCCACGGGAGGCCTGGGCCGCGAAAAAAGGCGCGCCGGGGATGAACCGGGGCGCGCCGTGAAAACCGGAAATCGAGATGAACGTCACTCGGCGTTGAACTCGCCGCTCTTGCCGCCGCTCTTGTGCGTCAGCCTGCAGTCCGTGATGCGGATGTCCCGCTGCACGGCCTTGCACATGTCGTAGATGGTCATGGCTGCCACCTGGGCCGCCATGAGGGCCTCCATCTCGACGCCCGTGGGCCCTGTGGTGCGGGCCTCGGCCTCGATCTCGATGGACAGGTCGACCGGCACCGGGGTCAGGCGCACGTCGGCCTTGGAAAGGAGGATGGGGTGGCACATGGGGATGAGTTCCCAGGTGCGCTTGGCTGCCATGATGCCGGCCACCTTGGCCGTGGTCAGCACGTCGCCCTTGGGCAGGGCGTTTTTGGTCAGCAGGTCGAAGGTGTGCGCGTTCAGAAGCACGCGGCAGCGGACCACGGCCCGTCTTTTGGTGTCGGCCTTGCCGCCGACGTCCACCATGACCACGTTCCCGGCCTCGTCGATATGCGTCAATTTCTCTTCCACACGCCCTCCCTGAAATGAAAAAGGCCGGAAACAGGTTCCGGCCGTTCGCAGCTTTCGCCCGGACTAGTCGCCCATGGCTTTCTTGAAGAAATCCTTGACCTTGTTCAGCGGACGGTTGTCCTCGAGCTTTTCGAACTCGCGCAACAGCTCCTCCTGCTTTTTGGTCACGTTGGTCGGGATGCGCACCGAGACTTCCACCAGCAGGTCGCCCTTCTGGGTGCTACCCAGGTGCGGCAGGCCGAGGCCCTTGATGCGCAGGATCTTGCCGGACTGGGTGCCCTTGGGGATTTCCAGGCTCACGGGCTCGTCGAGGGTCGGGACTTCGATCTTGGCCCCGAGGATGGCCTGCACGATGGAGATCTCCGCCACGATGACCAAATCCTGGCCACGGCGGGTGAATATCTTGTCGTCCTCGACGTAGATGACCACGTAGAGATCGCCATGCGGCCCGCCGAAATCACCGGGCTCGCCCTCGCCGCGCAGGCGCAGGCGGCTGCCGTTGTCCACGCCGCCGGGGATGCGCACCTTGAGGTTCTTGTTGATCTGCGTCACGCCCTGGCCGCGGCACTTGGCACACGGGTGGGTGATGACCTTGCCCTCGCCCCGGCAGACGGGACACGGCACGGAGATGCGGAAAAATCCCTGGCTCTGGGTGACCTGACCCTGCCCGCGGCAATGCTGGCATGTCTCGGGGGTGTGCCCCGGCGTGGAGCCGGACCCGCCGCAGTCGGAACAGGTCTCCTTCTTGGGGATATTGAGTTCGACCTCGGTTCCCTTGGCCGCGTCGCGGAAGGACACGGTCAGGTTGTAGCGCAGGTCCGCCCCGGCACGCGGACGGCGCCGGCCACCGGCGGCCGCGCCGAATCCGAAGAAATCCCCGAAGATGTCGCCGAAGGCGCTGAACACGTCCTCGGAGGAGTGGAAATGATCCCCGAAGCCCTGGCCGTTGACGCCGGCATGACCGAACCTGTCGTACTGGGCGCGCTTGGGCGCGTCGCTCAGAACCTCGTAGGCCTCGGCCGCCTCCTTGAACATGTCCTCGGCCTCAGGATTGTCCGGGTTGCGGTCGGGGTGGTATTTCAGGGCGAGCTTGCGATAGGCGCTCTTGATCTCGTCCGCCGAGGCGCTGCGGCCGACGCCCAGCACTTCGTAGTAATCACGCTTGTCAGCCATCACTCATCCTGATCGTCGGCTTCGAAACTGAAATCCTCGATGTGCTCCACATCGGGCAGGACCTTGCCTTCGGCGATCTCGCGCAGGGCGGTCACGATTTCCTTGTTCTTGGACGAGACGAGGGGATCGTACCCTTCGTGATACTGCTTGACCCGCTTGATGGCCATCTGCACGATCAGAAATCTGTTGTTGACCTTCTCCAGGCAATCTTCAACGGTAATCCTGGCCATTACACCTCCGCAAATATATATCGAGTTGAGAATACACGGAAAAAATGCCCGGCTCAACGGATCGAGTCGGGAATAACATTTCACGTTACGCACAACCTCCGGGCCCTGTCAACGTGCAACTCGCCTCCTCCCCGGGGCCGGCCCTTTACACGGGCCTGCGGCGTCGATAGGGAGGCGGGCACCCAAGGCTCATAATACGCATCGCGAATCTGTCAAACCCCTGCGGGGCGCCTGTGCGCTCCGCTGCAAGCCGTTATCCGGAGACCGCCATGGCCCAGTGGGGCAAGCTCAAATACGCCCAGCAGTCCTGCCTCGGACAGGCCGGCAAACTCATGCAGCAGACGGGCATGGCCTGGCCCGGGGCACGCATCGGCTTGGCCGTGTCGGGGGGCATGGACAGCTGGGTCATGCTCCAGGTCATGACCATGCGCCAGCGCATCGTGCCCTTCCCCTTCGAACTCTTCGTCATCCATCTGAACCCCGGCTTCGATTCGACGAACCACGCCCCCCTGGCCGACTGGATGCGGGAGCACGGGGTGGCCGGCCATCTCGAAACCACGGACTTCGGCCCCCGGGCCCACTCGCCCGAAAACCGCAAGAAATCGCCGTGCTTCTTCTGCGCATGGCACCGCCGCAAGCGCCTCTTCGACCTCTGCCGCCAGTACAACCTGACCCACTTGGCCCTGGGGCACAACACCGACGACCTGGTCTCGACCTTCTTCATGAACATGCTGAAGACGGGGAAAATATACGGTCTGGTGCCCAAGGAGACCTATTTCGGCGGCCGCCTGACCCTCATCCGCCCCCTGCTCCTGCTGGACAAGTCCACCATCTCCCAAGCCTGCCGGCAGTGGAAGCTCCCCCTCTGGCAGAACGACTGCCCATCCAAGGACGCCACGGCCCGCAGCGAGACCCTGGACGCCGCCCTGTCCCTGTGCAAGGGCGACAAGCGCATCCGCACCAACATGTTCAACGCCCTGCGCCGCTGGCAGACCGAGTCCTGGCCAGGCATGGTCTAGCAATCCGCCGTTTTTGAGCGGCCTGCGAATTTCGAGTTTTTCCACAGCCAGCAAAGACAGATCGGGGCCAGCCCCGTCCCGTGGTCCGCGTTTTGCTTCAGGCGGCGCATGGACCTCTTCTCCTTCGATCCGGGCGTCACCCTGACCTTTCTGTTTGCGCTCATGCGCATCAGCGTGATCCTTTTCCTCATGCCCTTCTTCGGCGGCCAGACCTTGCCCACGCCCGCCAAGGCGGCCCTCTGCCTGACCCTGACCCTGGCCCTCTGGCCGCGGCTGCCGCTGGTCGGGGACCAACTGCCGGCGCACCCGTTCTCCCTGGCGGTCATGCTCGGCGCGGAACTGCTGATCGGCCTGATCCTGGGCCTGGTCATCCGCTTCGTCTTCGCCGCCATCCAGACCGGCGGCCAGCTCATCGGCTTCCAGATGGGCTTCGCCATGGTCAACGTCGTGGACCCGGATTCAGGCGCGTCCGAGGCGGTCACGGCGCATTTCCTCTACATGGTCAGTTTGCTGACGTTCCTGAGCTTCAACGGCCACCTCTATCTCCTGAGCGGGCTGATGAAAAGCTTCGACCTGCTGCCCCCGGGTTCCATCCTCATCACCGAGCGGCTGGTCTCCCAAGTCTTCGCCCTCTCGGGTCAGATTTTTGTCCTGGCCATCCAGATCGGCGCCCCGGTCATCGCCGCCATCCTGCTGGTGGACCTGGCCCTGGCCCTGGTTTCGCGCGCCTCCCCGCAGATGAACGTGCTGATCATCGGCTTCCCGATCAAGATTAGCGTCGGCTTTCTGTTTCTGGGCATCATCTTCGAGATTCTGACCCTGCACATGGAGGGCTTCGTGTCGCGCATGCCGCTCCTCTTCTCCCAACTCATCGGCGCCATGCGCTAGGACCCCATGTCCCAGACCGATCCGAGCCGCACAGAACAAGCCACCCCCAAACGCCGCAACAAGGCCCGCGGCGAGGGAAGTGTGCCCAAGAGCCAGGAGCTGCCCAAGCCCGTGACCCTGCTCTTCGGCATCATCATGCTGCGCCTGTATCTGGACACCATCCACGCCGAGATGGACAAGCTCATGCGCTGGTTCTTCCATGAAAGCTTCACCTTCGAACTGACCCGAACCTCGGTCTACGCGCTCTTCAAGGACTGCCTCGTCAGCGTCGCCGTCATGGTGCTGCCCGTCATGCTGGTCATCGCCGTCGCGGCCTTCGTCATGGTCCGACTGCAGGTCGGCAAGCTCTGGGCGCCCAAGGTCCTCAAGCCCAAGTTCAAGTTCCTCAACTTCGTGTCCGGACTCAAAAAGCTGATCCTGAGCAAACAGGCGGTCGTCCGCCTGCTCAAAAGCATCTTCATGGCCGTGGCCGTGGCCATCGGGCCCTACGTGGTCCTCAAGCAGGCCCTCGGTGAGGTCATCCCCCTCTTCTACCAGACTCCCGAGGCCATCGCCGCCTACGTCCTCTCGGCCGGACAGACCATGTTCCAGTACGCCCTGGCGCCCATGCTCATCATCGGCGTCGCCGACCTCCTCTATTCCCGCTGGGACTACGAAGAGAACATCAAGATGACCAAGAGCGAGGTCAAGGACGAGCGCAAGCAGGCCGAGGGCGACCCGGTCGTCAAGAGCAAGCAGCGCCAGAAGATGATGGCCGTCATGATGCGGCGCATGATGCAGGACGTGCCCAAGGCCGACGTCATCATCACCAACCCGACCCACCTGGCCATCGCCGTCCGCTACAACGCCCAGGAAGCTCCCGCACCGGTGGTGCTGGCCAAGGGCGCCGGCAAGGTGGCCGAACGCATCAGGGAGATCGCACGCGAACACGGCATCCCCATCCGCGAGAACAAACCCCTGGCACGGGCCTTGTATAAGGTGGTCGAGGTCGGGGACACCATCCCCGAGGAATTCTACCAGGCAGTGGCCGCGATCCTGGCCCAGATCTACCGGACCAGGCAGCGCCGCCCCTAGAACCGCAACCGCTTCAGGACGTCAAAATAATGTCTTCACGCGCCCAGGCCATGACCATCAACTACAAGCGCTTCACCAAGCAGGGAGACTTCCTCCTGGCCGGCGGTGTGGTTCTGACGCTTTTCGTCATGCTGGTGCCGCTGCCGACCATCATCCTGGACGTGCTGCTGGCCTTCTCCATCTCCTTCTCCCTGGTCATCCTCATCACCTCCATGTTCATGACCTCGCCGCTGGAATTCTCCATCTTCCCGTCGGTCCTGCTCGTGACCACGCTCCTGCGCCTGGCCCTGAACGTGGCCTCCACCAGGCTCATCCTGCTGCACGGGGACCAGGGCACCGGGGCCGCGGGCAAGGTCATCCAGGCCTTCGGCGAGTTCGTGGTCGGCGGCAACTTCGCCATCGGCGCGGTCATCTTCCTCATCCTCTTCATCCTGAACAAGACCGTCATCGTGGCCGGCACGACGCGCATCGCCGAAGTCGCGGCGCGCTTCACCCTGGACGCCATGCCCGGCAAACAGATGGCCATCGAGGCCGACCTGAACGCCGGCCTCATCGACGAGGAGCAGGCCGTCAGGCAGCGCGAGAACCTGCGCCGCGAGGCGGACTTCTACGGCGCCATGGACGGCGCGGGCAAGTTCGTATCCGGTGACGTCAACGCGGGCATGTTCATCACCTTCATCAACATCGTCGGCGGCATCTTCATCGGCGTTCTGATGAAGGACATGAGCTGGATGGAAGCGGCCAAGACCTTTTCGCTGCTGACCATCGGCGACGGCCTGGTCTCGACCATCCCCTCGCTGATCACCTCGACCTCGGCCGGCATCATCGTCAGCCGCGCGGCGGCCGAGGCGCGCATGGGCGAGGAGTTCATCGGCCAGCTGACCAACCACCCCAAGGCCCTGAAGCTCGTCTCGGGCGTGCTGCTGCTCTTCGCCATCGTACCGGGCATGCCGACCCTGGCCTTCATGATCATTTCCGGCGCCCTCTTCGGCGTGTCCGTCCTGGCCGACCGCATCAAGGCCGAAACCAAGGAGCCCGAACCCAGGAAAAAGAAGGGCGCGGCGCCCGACAGCCCCGAAGAGGTCCAGGCCCTGCTGCCCCTCGACGTCATGGAACTGGAAGTGGGCTACGGGCTCATCCCCCTTGTGGACGAGGAGCAGAACGGCAACCTGCTGGCGCGCATCCGCTCCATCCGCCGCCAGTTCGCCCTGGACATGGGGGTCATCGTGCCGTCCCTGCACCTGCGCGACAACCTGCAGCTCAAGCCCGGCGAGTACGTGGTCCAGATCAAGGGCAACCGTGTGGCCTCGGCCGAGATCATGATCGACCACTTCCTGGCCATGGACCCTGGCGACGCGCGCCACCGCATCAAGGGCATCGAGACCCTGGAGCCGGCCTTCAACCTTCCGGCCCTGTGGATCCCCGACGCCAAGAAGGACGAGGCCGTCATGGCCGGGTACACCGTGGTCGACCCCTCGACGGTCATCGCCACACACCTGACCGAAGTATTCAAGCAGAACCTGCACGAGTTCCTGGGCCGCCAGGAGGTCCAGGCTCTGCTGGACAACCTGTCCCAGCGCGCCCCCAAGGTCGTGGAGGAACTGGTGCCCGGCATCCTGGCCCTGGGCTCGGTGCAGAAGGTCCTGCAGAACCTGGTGAAAGAGAACGTGTCCATCCGCGATCTGCTGAGTATCGTGGAATGCCTGGCCGACTACGGCCATTCCATCAAGGACCCGGACCAGCTCACGGAATTCGTGCGGCAGCGCCTGTCCAGGACCATCATCAAGCCCTACCTGGGATCCGGCAACCTGCTGCCCATCATCTCCCTGAACCCGGCCATCGAAAACGCCTTCCAGGAGAGCATCAAGCGCACGGACAACGGCACCTACCTGGCCATGGAGCCGGGGCTGGCGCACAAGATCATCCAGGCCATCAACAAGGCCTCCGAAAAGGGTATCGTGGCCGAGGGCCAGCCCGTGCTGCTGACCTCCCCGGTCATCCGGCAGCACCTCGCCCAGCTCCTGGCCCGCTTCCTGCCGACCATGCCGGTCATCTCCCAGGCGGAGATTCCGGCCGACATCAGACTCGAATCCGTAGCCATGGTGGAAATCTAGCATGCAGGTCAGGACATTCACCGGAACGAGCACCAAGGACATCATGGCCCGGATCAAGAACGAGCTGGGCCCTGACGCCATCATCCTCAGCAACCAGAAGCGGTCCGTCAAAGGGGTGACCACCTACGAGATCATGGCCGCCCTGGATGTGCCCCCCGCCGCCACGGAAACGGCCGAGATCGCCCCGCCCCTGGGCCAGGACGACGCATCCTGCCTGCGCGAGGAGTGGACGAGGCTGCGCAAGCAGCTCATGGCCGTGCTCAAGCCCCAGATGGATGTGGGCCTGCTCACGCCCCGACAGCAGCTGGTCTTCGAATACCTGGAACGCGAGGGAGTGAAGGAGGACGTGCTCATGGACCTGTGGGAGAAATTCCGCCGTTCGCCCGACACGCCCACCCTCTCGGTCATGAACGACATGGTCGGCGTCGCCCCCTGGCTGGACACCCCCTGGGAACACAAGATCCATCTCCTGGCCGGCCCCTTCGGCAGCGGCAAGACCAGCACGGCGCTGCGCCTGGCCCTGGCCGCGAAGAAAAACGGAAAAGGCCCGCGCATCCTGGTGGTCAACGCCGACCGCTCCCAGGGCAAGGGGCGCCTCTACCTGCGCCACTACACCGAGCTTTCGGGGCTTTCGTACCGGGAACTGGACACGAGGGAGCACTGGGAGGCCCTGCGCGGCGACGCGCAAAGTTACGACCTCATCCTGGTGGACCTGCCCGGTCTGCCCGGCCGCCAGAGCCTGACGTCCTGGCTGGACGACGCCGCCGGCGGCGCCCTGCCCCCCTGCCACGTTCACCTGGTCCTCAGCCCGCTGTTCGGCTCGTCCCAGATGGAGAGCTTCATGAGCCGGCTGCGCTGCCCGTCGGCGTCCAGCATTATCTGGACGAAGCTGGACGAAGCCTGTAATTACGGGGAAATAATCAATCTGGCCAGCAGCACCGGGTTGCCCGTCTCCCTCTTTTCCGTCGGGCCGGATCTGAAGAACACCCTGGCCCAGCCCTGCGGGCACGATGTCTGGAAACTCCTGCTGCGGCACGAGTTGCCCCTCGCAACCAACTGATAACACGTCCCGGACAGAGCATGAGCGCCAACCTCCCCATCGTTCTCTCGGTCACCTCCGGCAAGGGTGGCGTCGGAAAAACCAACGTCTCCGTCAATCTCGCCCTGTGCCTCGCACGGCTGGGCAAGCGCTGCGTCATCCTCGACGCGGACCTGGGCCTGGCCAACGTCGATGTCGTACTGGGCATGACACCGGAAAAGAATCTGTTCCACGTCTTTCACGAAGGCGTGTCCATCGGCGACATCCTCCACCCGACGGAATTCGGGTTCTCCATCCTGCCGGCGGCCAGCGGCGTGAGCGGCATGCTGTCCCTGTCCACGGGACAGAAGCTCGAACTCCTGGAGGCCATGGACGTCCTGGAGGACAGCATCGACTTTCTGATCGTCGACACGGGGGCGGGCATCAACGACAACGTCCTCTACTTCAACCTGGCCGTCCAGAACCGACTGCTGGTCATCACGCCCGAGCCGACGTCCCTGACCGACGCCTACGCCCTCATCAAGGTCCTGAAGCTGCGGCATGGGGTCGACTCGTTCCACGTGCTGGTCAACATGGCCGGCAGCGAAAAAGCGGCCAGGGAAATCTTCGCCAAGCTCTACAACGCCTGCGACCATTTCCTGGGAGGCATCTCCCTGGATTTCGTCGGCGCAATCCCCCAGGACCCAACGGTGCGCCAGGCCGTCATCCGGCAGCAGCCCTTCTGCAGCCTGAACCCGGAGGCCGAGGCGTCCAGAGCCATGTCCGCCGTGGCCCGCAAGCTGGCGCAATGGAAACCGCAGGACCATCTCGATGGGAACATCAAGTTCTTCTGGAAGAAGCTCCTCTTTGCGGAATAACGCCGCCGAACCGGTCTGGTCCGTGCTGGAGCAGACCGGAACCTCCTTCTCGTCCCTGTCCCCCGCCGACAAGGACCGCATCGCCCGCGCCTTCGCCCCCCGCATCAAGGCCAGCGCCCTGCACCTCAAGTCCAAACTCCCGTCCCACATCGAACTGCCGGACCTGATCAGCGCGGGGACCCTGGGCCTCATGGAGGCCTTCGGCAAATTCAGGCCAGATCTGGGCATCCGCTTCGAAACCTTCGCCGACAACAGGATCCGCGGCGCCATGCTCGACGAACTGCGGCGCATGGATTGGCTCTCGCGGGGGCTCAGACAGAAAATCAAGAAGCTGGAACAGGTCATCCGCGAGTTCGAGCAGGAGAACGGACACGCCCCGTCCCGCAATGAACTGCTCGAAGTCACGGGCCAGGACCGCCTGGAACTGGAGTCGACGCTTGAAGCCCTGAACTCCCAGATCATCCTGAGTCTCGAGGCGATCCAGGAGCACGGAGAGCAGGCCGGAGAGGGGCGCAATCACCAGGAACCCTTTGCCGCCGCGGCATTCCAGGATATCATTGACAAGCTGGGGCATCTCATCGATAGACTGAGCGAACGGGAAAAGCTGGTGCTCAGCTTGTACTACACCGAAGAACTCAACATGAAGGAAGTGGCTTCCGCCTTGGACATCACCGAGGGACGGGTCTCGCAGCTGCACTCGCAGGCCCTGGGGAAGCTCAAGCATATGTTCATGCGCGAGTACGGGGACATCACCTGACGGGCCCTTCGGTTTCATGAATTTCCAATGCGGAGGAATACATGGCGGTCAACACGAACATGCGGGTGCTCATTGTCGATGACTTCTCGACCATGCGCCGGATCATTAAAAATATTCTCAGACAGCTCGGCTTCTCCAACATCATCGAGGCCGACGACGGCGCCGCGGCCTGGGAGCTCCTGAACAAGGACCAGGTGGATTTCATCATCTCCGACTGGAACATGCCCCAGATGACCGGCATCGAACTGTTGCGCAAGGTACGCGCCAGCGAGGAGTTCGCGGACCTGCCCTTCCTCATGGTCACGGCCGAGGCCCAGCAGGAGAACATCATCGAGGCCGTGCAGGCCAAGGTTTCCAACTACATCGTCAAGCCCTTCACTGCGGAAACCCTGGGCCAGAAAATCAACAAAATCTTTGAATAACCATCCTGGCCGGCAGCGTCCCCCGTTGCCGGTCGGGGCCGCCCCATGATCCTTCTCGTCCTTCTCGCCCAGCCGCTCCAGAATGGCGACACCAATGTCGCCCTGGATGATGAACGTCTGCGGGACGAGGTCCCCAAGGGCCTGCAGAAGGTCGAACTCGACCTGGACGACGCCCTGTTCCTCGAATTCGAGGAGAAAGAGGAAGAACCGCCTCCCCCTCCCGCCGAACAGGAGCCCGAGCAGACAGTCCCGGCTCTGGCCCCCCAAGAGCAGACAGCCCCCAAACGTTCGCGGAAAAAAATCTTGATATTCGGTCTCGCTGCGGCACTCTGCCTGCTGTTCGGCGCGGTCGGAGCGTATTTCTTCATGAAATCCTCGTCCGACGAGCCAACAAAGCAACCGGCGGAAGCCGAAGAACCACAGCAACAGACTGAAGCCGCTCCCCATGCCCAGCCCGAAGCCGCGTCGCCCGAAGCCGACAACGCAACGAAGCAGCCTCCGGTGCTCGTGACCCACAGCCTGGAGCGGTTTCAGGTGGAATTCGCGCTTGCGGACCAGATTCGCATCCTTACCTTCACCCTGTCGATCCCCAACGTGACGGAGATCATGCGCCTGGAAATGCAGGTCAAATCGGTTTTCATCAGAGACGGCATCTATGGCTACCTGAAGAGCGCGCCCCTGTCCTTTCTGGACAACCCGGCCAATTCCGATAAGCTCAAAAGCGATCTGGCGGCGGTCATCAACCGGCACATGAAAAGCGGGACCGTGTCGGAAATCCTTATCGAGGAATATGTGGTGCGGTAATGGTCGACAATCTCAATCTCACGACGCTCATCAGCCAGATTCCGGAGGCCCAGAAAATCCACCATACCCAGGTCGCCCACCCCGAAGCGCAGCAGGCCCTTGCCCAGGAAGCGGTGCTGCGCCGCCAGCGCCAGGAGCAGAAACAGGTCCTCAAAAGTGAAGCGACAGACTCCGGCAACCTGGTGGATCCCGAGGGCCACAGCCAGTCGAGCGGGCAGTTCTTTGCCGGGCACGGGGAAGCCCAGGACACGCAACCGGAACCGGAATCGGATCAGGGCCGCCTGATCGACACGCAGGTCTAGATGAACCCGGATTTTTCCTACTGGATTCTGGCAGCGTCCACGGCAGTGGAACTCCTGCTCATGGTGCTGGCGTGCATCTTCTACATGAAGCTCAAGAAGTCGGAGCTCCTCGTCCGCTCCCTGCAGGACAAGCAGCAGGAATTCCTCCAGAAGCTCGACTTCAACGCGCGCCTGGAAAAAGAAATCGTCGAAACCTTCGCCAAGCGGCAGGAAGAGCTGGCCCTGCTCGAAGACAAGCTGCACCAGCGCTCCACGGAAATGCGCCGCCTCCTCGAACAGGCCGAGAACTTCACCAAATCGCCCCAGTTCCTGCGGCAGACCATCCTGAGCGGGTTCCGGCGCGGCCAGTCTGCCCAGGCCTTGGCTCAGGCCACGGGTCTCAGCGTCGACGAGGTGGAACTGATCCTCGACCAGCCCAAGACCGAATCCTGATGCCCCGGGAATTTTCGAGCTGCCTCGGCCTGAAATCCACCACGCGACCCGCCACGATCCGTGCGACACATCGAATTGAAACCATAGACCACAGCTCCCATGACCCCACGCATATCCTTTTCTCCCGACGCGCCATGGCTTGCCCCTCTGGCCGGCTATTCGGACCTGCCCTTCAGACTGCTCTGCCGCGAATACGGCTGCCGTATGGCCGTGACGGAAATGGTCAGCGCCAAAGGACTTATCTACCAAAGCCCCGGCACCCAGGAACTGCTCATGACCAGTGCGGCGGACGAGCCCCTGGTCGTCCAGCTTTTCGGATCCGAGGAGCAATTCCTGGTACAGGCTGTTGAACGCCTGCGGGAGGCCGGTTTCCGCTACTTCGACCTCAACTGCGGTTGCCCGGTGCGCAAAGTCTCCAAAACAGGCAGCGGCGCAGCCCTGCTGAAGGAGCCGCAGCACCTCCTGCGACTCGCCAAGGCCATGATCGGCGCCACGGAACCCGGATGCATGGGGTTCAAGATCCGTCTGGGCTGGTACGTCGGACAGCCGGTCTTTCTGGATGTAGCCAAGGGGCTCGAAGATCTGGGCGCCGGCTGGGTGACCATGCACCCACGCTACGGGGCCCAGGGGTTCACCGGCCAGGCGGACTGGCCCCGGCTGGCCGAGTTGAAGAAAACCGTCGGCCTGCCCGTCATCGCCAGCGGAGACCTTTTCATGGCGGAAGACGCGGTCCGCTGCGTCGAGCAGACCGGTGTCGACAGCATCATGTTCGCGCGGGGCGCCCTGAACGATCCGGCGATTTTCGAGCGCTACCTGGCCTTGCGCGGACATGCCGAAGCATCGGAGAAGAGCGGCCGCCAGGCCATCACCATGGTTCGCAGGCTGTGCGAACTCTATACGGGACCCCGCATGGACAGGTTGGGGCTTTTGAAGATGCGTACTCTGGTGCCTCGCTTTCTCAAAGGCCTTCCCGGCGCGCGCAGCCTGCGGCGCGACATCGTGTTCTGCAAAACCTGGGACGAAGTGTTTGCCCTGCTGGAAGGACAAGCGACGCACATGGAGACGGAGGAGGAACATGGAACTCATCATCGCTGAAACCGCGGGATTCTGCATGGGCGTGGACATGGCCCTGAACAAGCTCGACAAGGCCGTTCGCAACCCGCCCGGCAAGGGCACCATCCATACTCTGGGACCGATCATCCACAACCCGCAGGTGCTCGAACGCTACCGGAACCTCGGGGTGAAACAGACGGACGGCTCGAAACGACTCGACCCGGCGGATGTGGTCATCATCAGGGCGCATGGAATCCCTAAGCAGGTGCAGGAAAACTTCGAAAGGCTTGGTGTAACCCTGATCGACGCCACGTGCCCGAAAGTTAAAAAGGCGCAGATCCTCATCCAGAAACAGGCCGAGCAGGGCAAGCATCTCCTGCTTTTCGGCGAGCGGGACCACCCCGAAGTCAAGGGGCTCATCAGCTACGCACCGGAGCACACGGTGTTTGAAAGCCTTGAGGAAGTGAAAGCCATGACGCTTCCGCAGGGCAGCAGATATTTCCTTGCCGCGCAGACAACGCAGGACCGCGAGTCATTCACCGCCATCCGCGAATTTCTTCTGGGTGAAATCGATCAGGAGATGACCATTCTGGACACCATCTGCACGGCGACGAAAGACAGGCAGGAAGAGGTGCGCATCCTGTCGCGGGAGGTTCAGGCCATGGTCGTGGTGGGAGGAAAAAACAGCGGCAACACCCGCAGGTTGGCCCAAATCGCCCAGGAGGCTGGCGTGTTCACCGTGCATGTCGAAACCTCCGATGAGCTGCCCTGGGGCGAACTTGAAGCCTTCGAACGTATCGGACTCACCGCCGGTGCGTCGACACCGTCGTGGATTATTGAGGACGTCGCCAGGGCGCTCAAAGCCACCCTGGGGTGAGCAGTCGACATGACGGCGATCTACCCGGTCCAACACCGATAATCTGCAGCGGCTATCATCCGCGAATCATGCGGGAGGTGCGCAGGCAATCAAAGGACCGGTCCCGAACCGGCAAATTCCATATACATCCGCGCCCGTTCGGCGTCAGCCTCGGCTTTGGCCAGATGAAGGTACAGCAGGCGCAGATAGCCCTGCCTGATCCCTTCCTTCGCGGCCAGTCTTTCCCGGACCAGGTGCGTGAGGTCCTGGGCTGAAATCCACTCCATGAACTCGCGCGCACGGTCTGCCGCTCGATGCTTCCCCTCAACGGCAGCCAGACCGGCGTCGGCAACTCTGTCCCGCCTCGATTCATCCGCCAGCAGTTCCCTTATGAGCCTCACCAGCGCCGGCAGATCATCCGCATCATAGGTGAACAGATCCTTCCCGTCAGAAAAAAGATCGAGAAGGCCATGACCGACTCGAGGCGTGATCAGGCAGGCACCGCATCCAAGGGCCTCAAACACCCGGAAGTTCAGATCGCCATGCTCGGATATGTTCAGCACGAGTTTCGCGCGGGCATACACTTCATTGTACCTGCCCTGCAAAACCGTCAGGGGGACCTTGTCGCCTAATTCCTGAAGGAGCCTGTGCCTGACTGGAGTGAGAGACGGATCGTTCTTGCCGACAAATACGACATCGTAGCGAGGGTTATCATGGATATCGGTTCGCCGATCCTGGTCCTTGGCAAATAGCGGCAACCAAGAGATCTGATCATCTCTGAGCCGATGCCCCGCAAACGCTGAAAGATGATCGCGCATCGCAACACAGCACAAGTCGAAGGCCTGCGCAAACCGTGGATACCAACTGTGGATATGCGTATCTATCGCGTAAAAAATCGTGGGACACGGGAATGATTCAATATCCCGAAGAAATGGGAGGACGCTGCAATCACCGTAGATGAACATGTCGGGAACCGTGCCGCAATGTTCAATGATGTCATCCCAGCCGACCGCGCGAAAACTTTTTGGCAGGACAACGACATGATATCCTGCATTGCGCATGTGCGAAACGAAGTAGGCATTCCCGGCCCACGCTACTATTTGCTTCATGATTGATGTCTATAGTGCTCAGTTAGCAACACACAATCATTTTATCTGATCGTACCGCACAAGGCCAGAAAGACTCATATGTCAAAATAATTCAGCAATAACGAGGAGATGGGACTACAAAGATAGCGTAGCAAAGGCGATGAAAAAAGTGGAAGGCGAGGGCTCAGATTACGGCGGACATGGGGGATAAAGAGCAGAAATAAAAAAAGTCCTGGCGACGACCTACTTTCCCACCAGTGGACTGGCAGTATCATTGGCGCTGGAGGTCTTAACTTCCGAGTTCGGAATGGAATCGGGTGTGGCCCCTCCGCCGTGGTCACCAGGACGAAATATGTAAGAAAAACAGGTGAAGAGAGAGAGTTAAGACTCACGATCTATTAGTACCGGTCAGCTGAACACATTACTGCGCGTACACTTCCGGCCTATCTACCAGGTGGTCTTCCTGGGATCTTAAGTGTCTTGCGACAAGGGAGAACTTATCTTGTGGCTGGTTTCCCGCTTAGATGCTTTCAGCGGTTATC
>NZ_AUAR01000027.1 GCF_000428825.1 Desulfomicrobium escambiense DSM 10707
AGAAGTGGCTCAGTTCGTTTGAACACGTTTGCCCGTTTCTTAAGTGGAATCTCCGCTCTTCTTACACTGCCATTCTCACTGGCGACATTCGTTCGGCGTAAGTCTCGTCAGGCGTTTTCTTGCCCAACCGTGAATGCGGCCGCTTTTGATTGTACCAATCCATGTATTCCATGATCGACTTCCGGGCATCGCTCACCGTGTCGTAGGCGTGCAGATATGCCCGTTCGTACTTCACCGACTTCCAAAGGCGCTCAACGAAAACGTTGTCACGCCAGGCTCCTCGGCCATCCATACTCAGCTTGCAGCCCATGTCCTTGACAGCCGTTACAAACTCGATCGCCGTAAACTGACTGCCTTGATCCGTGTTCACGATTTCCGGAGCGCCATAGCGGCGAAAGGCTTCCTGAAGCACATCGACCGCATGGCAAGCCTCCAGGGTGATCGCTATCTTTGACGCCAAGACCTTTCGGCTGACCCAATCCACGACCGAGGTCAGATACACGAAACCCTTGGCCATCGGGATGTAGGTCGTATCCAGAGCCCACACCTGATTGCTTCTTTCAATGAGCAACCCTCGTAGCAAATAGGGATATATCTTGTGCCCAGGATGCTTCTTGCTGGTGCCGGGCTTCCGGTACAGCGCAGCAATCCCCATGCGTGCCATCAACGAGCCGACATGCTTACGCCCAACAGCGGCGCCTGAGCGATTAAGTTGATCCCGAAGCATCCGGGCACCCATAAACGGATGCTCAAGATGCAGCTCGTCAATGCGGCGCATAAGCGCCAAGTCGGCGGCGCTCACCGGCCGAGGCTGATAATACACGGTACCGCGACTTATCCCGACCAGTTCGGCCTGCCGCTTGATTGAAACCTCGTGCTCGCGGTCGATCATCGCTTTGCGCTCAGCAATCCCACCTTGCTGAGTGCGCTTTCTAAAAAATCGTTCTCCAGTGTCAGTTGACCGATCTTGGCATGCAGGATCTTCAAGTCTACCGCCGGTTCACTCTCAGCCGATTTGCCGAAGACGGCGGCGGCCCGCTCGCTGAGTTGCCGCTTCCATTCGGTAATCTGATTCGGATGCACCTCAAAACGTTGCGCCAACTCGGCAAGTGTCTTGTCCCCGGCCATCGCCGCTAACGCTACCTTGGCCTTGAATTCTGCTGAGTGCTTCCGTCTCGTTCGCTTGGTCATTCTCTGCTCCCTGATCAATTCCGTTTGAAGGTGTCCGGGCTAGCAAAGTTTCCACCTAAAGGCTTGTGCAAATTTCCGGGGCCACTTCTTGATGGCTTGTTTCAAGAGCGAGCGTTGTCATATTAAGGGCGTTTCTTGGCAGGTCACTTTGTGATAAATTGGTAATTTGATTTCGGGACATTGCTTATCCAGCATTTGTTTTTTGCAGGTTAAAGAAATCAAATTCTAATCGAGGACTAAGCACAAATGGTCTCTAGCTTCGTACGGGCTGTTCTATCCCTCTAGTATTTCGCCGCTCGCTACTAGATTTTCAAAATAGGCTATTGTCTGTACCAATCCCTCGAGCAGGCGGACCTTCGGTTCCCATCCATACCGCGTCTGGGCGACGGCAATGTCTGGCTTGCGCTGGCGAGGATCGTCGTTGGGCAGGGTTTCAAAAGAGATCTCCGATGAACTGCCTGTCAATTCTATCACATGCTGGGCCAGTTCCAGGATCGTGAACTCCCCCGGATTGCCCATGTTCAACGGCCCACAGAACTCGCGATCATTCCGCATGAACCGGATCATCAGTTCCACCAGATCGTCCACATAGCAAAACGACCGCGTCTGCGACCCATCCCCGTAAATAGTAATGGGCTTGCCCTGCAGCGCCTGCATGATGAAGTTCGAGACAACTCGACCATCATTCGGGTGCATTCGGGGCCCATACGTATTGAACAGACGGCCGACCTTCACTGGCAGATCGTGCTGCCTGTGGTAGGCGAAGAAAAGCGACTCTGCGCACCGTTTCCCTTCATCATAGCACGAACGGTGCCCGATCGGATTCACATTCCCCCAATACGACTCCGGCTGCGGGTGAACTTTCGGGTCCCCGTACACCTCCGACGTGGACGCCTGAAAGATCGGGATCCGCAACCGCTTGGCCAACCCCAGCATGTTGATGGCCCCGTGTACGCATGTCTTGATGGTCTGCACCGGGTCGAACTGGTAGTGGATGGGCGAGGCGGGGCAGGCCAGGTTGTAGATTTCGTCCACTTCGACGAACAGCGGGAAGGTGATGTCGTGGCGGATAACTTCGAAGCGGGGGTTGGGGAGGAGGTGCTCGATGTTCTGCTTGGAACTGGTGAAGAAGTTGTCCACGCAGATGACTTCGCAGCCTTCCTGGAGCAGACGTTCGCAGAGGTGGGATCCCAAAAAACCGGATCCGCCCGTGACGAGGACGCGTTTTCGCAAGTGCATGATTTTCCCGCCATCCTGGCAAGAGGTGTCAAAATTTCCGCAGCCTGAGGCTGTCTGAAAATATTAAGCACCAGGCGTGCCAATGGTCGCGGGACTCGGAAAAAGGTCTTTTCTCGGGGCGGTTAGGTGCTGGCGGGAGTGGTGGGGTTATCCCCCCATCTGCTTCGTCGCGTACAACTTCATCTTCCGCGCCTCGGCGAACTCCGCGTTGATTGCCAGGGCGCGGTCGGCGGCGGCGATGGCGTTTTTCCAGCGCTTCTGGTCGAGGTAGACGCGGCCGAGGTTGAAGTAGATGGCCTCGTCTTTGGTCTGGCGTTCCAGGGCCTGGATGTAGAATTTCTCGGCCTCTTCGAGACGGCCGGATTTGCGCAGGACCATGCCGAGCTTGTTGAAGATGTGGGCGGAGTCCGGATTGTCGGCGTAGGCGGATTTGAGGTATTCGAGGGCCTCGTCGTATCTGCCGAATTCCAGGAACATGTCGGCCACGGTGACCTTGAGTTCCGTGTCCGTGCGGGCCGCGTCGATGAGGCGGTCGCAGACCTGCTTCGCCTTGGCGGGGTCGTCTTCCTGGAGGTGCTTTCTGGCCAGTTCGAGCTGCTTGCGGCGGTACTCGGCCAGGGCGGCCAGATGGGTGTTGGCCTCTTCGGCAAGATTTTCCTGCAGGAAGGCCAGCAGGGCGTAGAGGCTGGCAAGAAGTTCCTTTTCCTCGCCGGGCTTGTAGCTGATTTGCAGCGGGTAGATTTTCTTGAGTTCGCGGTCGTTGGCCAGGGCGTAGGCCGCCTTGTCCAGGGCCTCGGTGAAGGCCTGCAGTTCGTGCTTGAGGAGTTGGGCCTTGAGGATGAAGCCGACGGCATCGTGCAGGTTGGCCACGGCCGCAAGGAGCTTTCCCTGTTTCAGCAGCATGCTGGTTTCTCCAAGCTGTTTCTTCGCCTTGAGAATCTCTGCCGACATGGGCGCTCCTTGCGCGTGGTGCGCGGTCTGGGGTTACTGAACTTTGCCGGTTTCCAGCATGCGCCGGAAGCGTGCGAAGAAGTACTGGCTGTCGTGGGGGCCGGGGCCCGCCTCGGGGTGGTGCTGCACGCTGAAAATGGGCTTGGTCCGGTGCCGGAAGCCTTCCAGTGTTTTGTCGTTCAGGTTGAGATGCGTCTGCTCCAGAAAATCGAGACTCGATATGTCTACGCAAAAACCGTGGTTTTGTGAAGAAATTTCGATCTTTCGGGTTATGTCGTCCTGTACCGGATGGTTGATGCCGTGGTGGCCGAACTTCAGCTTGAAGCTCGTGCCGCCCAGGGCGATGCCCAGAAGCTGGTGGCCGAGGCAGATGCCGCCCACTGGGAAGTGCTCGCACAGCTCCTTGATGATGGCGATTTCGTCCTTGAGGGTCGCCGGGTCGCCGGGGCCGTTGGACAGGAAGACGCCGCTCGGGGACAATTTTTTGACGAGGGCCGCGGGGAATTTCGGGGGCACGGCCAGGATGGTCAGACCCTCGGCGGCCAGCAGGCGCAGGATGTTCCACTTGATGCCGTAGTCGTAGACGACCACGCGCACGGTGCCTTCGGACCCTTCGGGCCACAGGGGCAGGTCGCCGTCCATCTTCGCCGGGGCCGGTTCGGTACCGGTCCAGTAGTAAGGTTCCTTGGGGGCCACGAAGTCGACCAGGTTGGCGCCTTCCATGGAGGGCAGGGCCTTGGCCTTGGCGACAAGCTCCTCGGGCGTCAGGTCCTCGGTCGAGATGATGCCGCGCATGGCGCCGTTGATGCGCAGGTGCCGGGTCAGGGCGCGGGTATCGATGCCTTCCAGGCCCATGACGCCGTGGCGCACGAGGTAGTCGGGCAGGCTCTCGGTGGCGCGCCAGTTCGACGGCTTCTTGCAGCACTCCTTGACGATGAAGGCCGGGCAGTGGACACGCGAGGACTCCACGTCATCCAGGTTCACGCCGTAGTTGCCGATGAGCGGGTAGGTCATGCAGACCATCTGCCCGTAGTAGGAAGGATCCGTCAGGATTTCCTGGTAGCCGGACATGCCGGTGTTGAAGATGACTTCGCCGCCGGCCTCGCCGGGGCCGGTGAAGGACTGCCCGGCGAACCAGGTGCCGTCCTCAAGGGCCAGAATCGCTTTCATATATACTCTTCTCCTCGCATGAGTGCGCTGACTGTTTGCAGATCTTCGGGGCGGTCCACGCCGTGGCTTGCGTGCCGCGTGAGGGCCACATGGATGGGGATGCCGGCTTCGAGCAGGCGGAGCTGTTCCAGCTTTTCCAACCGCTCCAGCGGACTTTCGCCCAAAGCGCTGAATTTTTCAAGGATGCGCATGCGCAGTCCGTACAGCCCGATGTGCCCCAGATATTCCGGCGGGTTGTCGCGGCCGAAGGGCACGGGCGCGCGCGAAAAGTAGAGGGCCCGGCCGTCGGCCGCGCGCACGATCTTGACCCGGTCCGGAGACTGGGCCGCCTCGGCGTCGATGACGTGCCCGAGGGTGGTGACCTGCACGGCCGGGTCCTCGAAGGGCCGGATCAGCTCGGTCAGCATCTCGGGGTTCAGGGCCGGTTCGTCGCCCTGGACGTTGACGACGACGCTGTCCGGCGACGCGCCGAGCATCCTGGCCGCCTCCAGCACGCGGTCCGTGCCGCTGGCGTGGTCGCGGCTGGTCATGATGGCCTTCATGCCGAACTCATGGGCGGCCCTCAGGATGCGTTCGTCGTCCGTGGCCAGGGCAGCGGTCCCGACCAGCGGGCAGAGGGACGCGCGGTGCATGACATGCCAGAACATGGGCTTGCCGTGGATGAGGGCCAGGGGCTTGCCCGGAAAGCGCGAGCTTTCGTACCTGGCCGGGATGATGGCGTAGACGTCAGTCATGGTCCCTCCGTGAAAGAAATGGCGTGACGAGGGCGGCAGACGCGGCCGAGGCGCCCTGGCGCGTGCGCACGTAGTCCAGGGCCTTGGCCCGGACCGTGTCCCTGGGGGACGCTGGTTCGAGCAGAAAGCGGGTCAGTTCGGCCACGTCCGGGCTGCGGAAAACCAGGTCGTCAAAGATTTCCCCGCCCACCCAGTCGAAATTTCGGGTGTGGGGGCCGACGCAGGGCAGCACGCCCTGGGCCAGGGGCTCCAGGAAATTCTGGCCGCCGAGCCGGGCCAGGCTGCCGCCCACGAAAGCGCGCCGGGCCAGGGCGTAGGCCTGCCCGAGCTCCCCGAAGGCGTCCCAGAGGATGACGCCCGGCGCGGCCGGGCCAGTCAGGGCGCTGCGGCGGGTCCAGGGGACGCGGGCCTTCGCCAGCAGCGCTTCCCAGGCGGAGATGCGGTGCATGTGGCGCGGGAACAGGCCGATGACGCACTGCGGGTCTGCGGCGTGCAGGCGCTCCATGAGGTCGATGACAGTCGCCTCCTCCTGTTCGCGCACGGACCCGAGAACGAGAAATGGTCGCCCCTCGGGCACGAAGGCCGCAAGAGGGTTGTCGAGACGCGAGAGGAACGGCGCGTTCATGGCCCGATCGAACTTGATGTTGCCGGTCACGCTCGTCCGCTCGGAGCCGAAGACCAGCCCGAAGCGCCGTGCGTCGGCCGGGGCGATGGCCCCCACGGCCGCAGGGGCGAAAGCACGCAGCCACGGCCGAAGGAAAAGATACCCAGCCAGGGACTTGGGCGTCATGCGCGCGTTGACGACGATCACGGGCACCTTGCGGGCCGCGCAGGCCATGAGCAGGCCGGGCCAGATCTCCGTTTCCAGCAGCACCACGGCCCTGGGCCGGGCCCGGTCCAGCAGGCGCCCCATGAGCCACGGCAGGTCCAGGGGGAACATGCGGGCCTGCAGGTCTTGCGCATTCGCCTTGCGCAGCACGTCGAGGCCCTGGCTGGTGCAGGACGTGGCCAGGATCCTGACGCCGGGCAGGTGTTCCAGCAGGCTCGCCACCAGGGCGCATTCCCCGGCCGAGGCGCCCTGGACCCAGACGTCGCAGGGCGCGGGGCGGCCGAAGCCGAGGCGCTGTCGCCAGCCTTGGCGCATCCTGGGTGAAAAGAAAAGAAGGGGCCCGGCCGCGCACCACAGCAGGGTATACAGGGCGTTCAATGCACGGCGAACGGCGGCGGGCATCAGGTTCCGGGCCAGGGGCATCAGCGTTTCTTGCGCAGGCCCAGCTCGATGAGCCGCGCCAGGAGTTGTTCGAAGGACAGGCCCACGGCCTGGGCTTCCTGGGGCAGGAGGCTCGTGGCCGTCATGCCGGGCAGGGTATTGACCTCCAGCAGGTACGGCGTGCCGTCGGCCGCAAGCATGAAGTCCGTCCGGCTGTAGTCGGACAGCCCCAGGGCGTCGTGGGCGGCGCGGGCCATGGACTGCAGGCGCGCCGTCAGTTCGTCCGACACGGGCGCCGGGCAGATCTCCTCGGTGGCGCCGGGCTGGTACTTGCTGTCGTAGTCGAAGAACTCCCCGCGTTTGGGGCGGATGAGGATGGGCGGCAGCGTCTCGCCGTCGAGCACGCCGCAGGTCAATTCCTGGCCGCGGATCAGCACCTCGGCCAGCAGATCCTGGCCTGCGATCTCAGGCGTGGCGAGGTAGGCGTCGAGCTCCTCTTCGTCGCCGATGATGCCCACGCCCAGGCTGGAGCCGCCGGTGTTGGGCTTGACCACGATGGGGAAGGGCAGCAGGGGGCGCCACTCGTTGACGTGGCAGGCCGGGACGAACTCCCACTGCGGGGTGTCCAGCCCGGCGGCCTCGAAGATCTGCTTGGCCACGGCCTTGTTCAGGGCCAGGAGCGACGAACGGGCGTCCGAGCCCTGGAAGGGCATGCCGATGCGCTCCAGCAGGCACTGGATGAGTCCGTCCTCGCCGGGCGAGCCGTGCAGGTTGATGAAGGCGAAGTCGTGCCCTTGGGTTGCGGCGTAGAGGCCGCGCAGGTCTCGGGCCGGGTCGAAGAGGGTGACGGTGTGGCCCAGGGCGGTCAGGCCCTTTTCGATCTGGCGGGCGCCGCTTAAGGCCACCTCGCGCTCACCGGACCAGCCGCCGGCGATCAAAAGGATATTCATGGATTTCTTCTCCGAGAATGGTGCTGAAGAGGTGTTCGATGGCCTTGCCCTGGTCGTGGGCGCGCCGGACCAGGGCGCGGCTGCGCTCCGTATGTCCGTAGCGGGCGAAGAGGTCCTCGAAGCGTTCGTGCAGGTTGACGATCTTGTCGTGCTTGACCCGTTTGTCGGCGTAGATGACGGCCAGAGGCAGGAAAAAATTCTCCGCGTCGAGTTCCCCCGGCCAGTGCACGTGGTGGACGACTCCCTGGGCGATGCGCGGGTTGCGCGTCAGTTCCATGGTCCAGGCTGCGCCGAGCTGGCTGTGGTTGCCGCCGTGGACGATGGACCACGTCTTGCCCAGGTCGTGCAGGAGGCCAGCGGCGCGCACGGACTGCACGAAGTCGTCCCGGGAGAGCCCGTCGGGGTTGCCCAGTCCCTTGTCGGCGGCCATTTCCGCCAAGGCCGTGGCCACTGCGGCGACCAGTTCGCTGTGCATCTTGATGTGGTCGTACATGCCGTACTCGTCCCACCATGCGCGGCACTCCGCATCCGAGGGAATATGCCCTCCGGCGTGGTCGGAGATGGGGGTAGGTGGGAGATCGTTCATGCTGCGGGCCTTGGGGTTTGGAGCGGGCGCGGGAAGTGTTCATTGACACGGAACAGGCAGGGATTTAGCAACAGCGGTGACAAAAAGCAAAGCGGGAGATGTGCCCCATGTGCCTGGCTATTCCAATGGAAGTATTGACGATCGACGGCCGAAGCGCCGAGGTGCAGGTCGGCGGGACGCGCCAGACGGTCCGGCTGGATCTGATTTCCGAATCTCCGGAAGTGGGCGATTTCGTCATCGTCCACGCCGGCTTCGCCTTGACCCGGCTGGACCGGGAGGAAGCCGTCGCCACCCTGAAACTTTTCGAGGAAGGGCTGAACGTTGAGCTTATTTGACAACTTCAAGGACCCGGAACTGTGCAAGGCCCTGCTTGACCGCATCCACAAGGAACTGGACGGCGAACTGCGCTTCATGGAGGTCTGCGGGACCCATACGGTCTCCATCTTCCGCAGCGGCGTGCGCTCCCTGCTTTCGGACAAGGTCGTGCACCTCTCGGGCCCCGGCTGCCCGGTCTGCGTGACCCACGACAGCGAGGTGGCCGCGTTTCTGGAACTGGCCGGCAGGAACGCCATCATCGCCACCTTTGGCGACCTCATGCGCGTGCCCGGCCCGGACAAGAAGAGCCTCAAGAGCGCCCAGGCCGAAGGCGCCCGGGTCAAGGTCGTCTATTCGCCCTTCGACGCCCTGAAGCTGGCCCAGGACAACCCCGGCGACAAGGTCGTGTTCCTGGGCGTGGGCTTCGAGACCACGGCCCCGGCCATTGCGGCCACGGTCAAGGTGGCGCGCGAGCAGGGCATCACCAATTTTTCCGTGCTCTGCTTCCACAAGCTGGTGCCGCCGGCCCTGGACGCCCTGGTGGGCGACCCGGAGCTCAAGGTCCAGGCCTTTCTGCTGCCGGGCCACGTTTCGGCCATCATCGGCGTGGAGCCCTACCGCTTTCTGGCCGAGAAGCACGGCCTGCCATCGGTCGTGGCCGGCTTCGAGCCCGTGGACATCCTGCAGGCCCTGCACCTCTTCGTGACCATGCGCAATGAAGGGCGGGCCGAAGTGGTCAACGCCTACACCCGCGTCGTGTCCGACGCCGGCAACCCTAAGGCCGTGTCGGTCATGCACGAGGTCTTCGAGCCGGCCGACGCCCTGTGGCGCGGCATCGGCCTCATCCCGGGCAGCGGCCTGACCGTGCGCGAGGAGTACGCGGCCTTCGACGCCATGCGTGTCTTCGGCATGGAGCTCAAGGATGTCCCGGCCATCAAGGGCTGCCGTTGCGGCGACGTGCTCAAGGGTAAGCTCTCGCCCGACGGGTGCCCGCTCTTCGGCAAGGCCTGCACCCCGGCCGCACCCGTGGGGCCGTGCATGGTCTCGACCGAAGGGTCGTGCGCAGCGTATTACAAGTATAAAGTTTAGGGGCGCCCGCCGAAAATTGATTCTGGACTGCGTTGCTCACCGATTTTGAAAGGTTCATGTAGTCGGCTACACTTCACCTTCCAAAACCGGCTCGCGCCTTGCCAGAATCAATTTTCGACGGTCGCCGACGGTTTTTCTTTCGGCCAGAATTTTGAATAGGCATCTCAACAAGGGAGAAGCGAGTGGACAGGGTTCTTCTGGATTACGGCAGCGGCGGCAAGGCTTCGCATCGGCTCATCGGCGAGCTGTTCCTGAAATATCTGGGCAACGCGGTCCTCGACCGCCTGGACGACGCGGCGTTCCTGGAGATGAGCGGGCCTTTGTCCGTGAGCACCGACACCTTCACTGTCGACCCCATCTTCTTTCCCGGCGGCGACATCGGCTCCCTGGCCGTGCACGGCACGGTCAACGACGTGGCCATGCTTGGCGCCCGGCCCCGTTACCTGACCTGCGGGTTCATCCTGGAGGAGGGGCTGCCCATGGCCGACCTGGAGCGCATCGTGGAGTCCATGGGCCGGGCGGCCCGCGAAGCCGGGGTGCTGGTCGTCACCGGCGACACCAAGGTCGTGCCCAGAGGAGCCGTGGACAAGATCTTCATCAACACCACCGGCATCGGCGAAGTCTTCGTGCCCGAGGCCCCGAGCGGCCATCGCGCCCGCCCCGGGGACGCCATTCTCGTCAGCGGCTTCGTCGGCGATCACGGCCTGGCCATCCTGTCCAAGCGCGAAGGACTGACCTTCGAGGCGCCCGTGCTCTCGGACTGCGCCTCCCTCAATCATCTCATCGTGCGCCTGCTGGAAACCGTCCCCGAGGTGCATGTCCTGCGCGACCCCACCCGCGGTGGCGTGGCCACGACCCTGAACGAGATCGCCGGGCAGTCGGGCGTGGAGTGCCGGATTCTGGAGTCGAGCATCCCCGTGCGGCCCGAGGTCAGCGGCGGTTGTTCCTTCCTCGGCCTCGACCCGCTCTATCTGGCCAACGAGGGCAAGTTCCTGTGCATCCTGCCCCAGGAGCACGCCGAGGCGGCCCTGTCCGTCATGCGCGAGGACCCGCTGGGCCGCGACGCGGTGCAGATCGGCACGGTGCGCGCCGAACACCCCGGCAAGGTCGTGCTGGAGACGCCGCTGGGCGGCACGCGCCTCATGGACATGCTCGAGGGCGAACAGTTGCCGCGCATCTGCTGACATGATCCGCACCTTCGTCGCCATCGACTTCGAGACCGCGGACTCGCGCCGCGACAGCGCCTGCGCCGTGGGCCTGACCAAGGTCCGCGGCGGCGCCGTCGTTGATTCCCTCTATGGCCTCATCCGGCCGCCGCGCTCGCGGTTTTCGCCGTTCTGCGTAGGCGTGCACGGCATCCATTGGTCCGACGTCAAGGACAGCCCGAATTTCCGGGACTTCTGGATCGAGAACGCCGGCTTCCTGGAGGACGCCGACTTTCTGGCCGCCCACAACGCGAGCTTTGACAAGGGCGTGCTCGGGGCCTGCTGCACCATGGCCGGCCTACCCGCCCCGCGTCTGCCCTTCGTCTGCACCGTGAACCTGGCCCGCAACCAGTGGAACTTGCGGCCGACCAAGCTGCCCGACGTCTGCCGCCATTTGGGCCTGACCCTGAACCACCACCACGCCGGCTCCGACGCCGAGGCCTGCGCCCGCATCGTCATGGCCGCCGTGGCCGAAAACCCCCGCTGTCTCGACCCGTTCGGCGTGTAGGAGGACACATGCCCCTGACCCAGGCCCAGATGCGGGCCCACATCTTTCTGGTCATTCTCGACAAGTTTTCGAACACCGAGGAGCGCCGCCGCGAAGCCCTGGCGGAATATTTTCTGGTGACCATGCCCAACGTCTCCCAGGAGGCCGCCGACCGCCTGGCCGGCCTCATCCCGGACCTCATGCCGGAACTCTACTCCAAATGGATCGGCGAGTTCGCCGACCGCCTCTTCGAGACCATTCCCGACGAGCAGATCCAGCATCTCTGCGACGGCACAGCGGAAAACAACGCCGCCATGGGCCTGGTCTTCCTCATGTTCATGGAATCCGAACGCATGGAAAAGCAGGCCGAAAAAGACCTGCGCGCCTACGCCCTCAAACACTCGGGCAGCGACGACATGGGCGACCTGGTGGCCGCCTACCTGCACGGCAAGGTGGACGCGCTGCGCGAGGAAGTGACAGGGGAGAAGGTGCAGTAGGCCACGGCGGTTATCGTCGATATCCCGATGTGAAGGCGAAACATGGGCGTTCCCTAATTTGCCGCTCGGGCTTTCGGGTCATGTCAAACTTCACGCCCTGTCTGCATGTCATTCCCGCGAAGGCGGGAATCCATGCCTTTGATTTCATCCGAAGCAAGATGGATTCCCGCCTTCGCGGGAATGACGCATAGGTACGCGGTTCTCTCTTCATCATCTGCGTCACCACGCATGAATGCCCTGCGGCCGCGCCTTACTGCGGTTTCTTGCGGCAGGCACGTGCGCTCGAACGAAAAAAGCCCGCCCAGGCGAACCTGGACGGGCTTCTTCATTTTGAAGCGGTCGCGACTTAGGCGAAGACCTTCTCGAACTTGGGCACGACGTCCTTTTTGCGGGACATGACCTTGGGCAGCCAGGCCTTTCCGTCCACGGGCTTGGCGCCGAAGGCCTTCTCGACCACGGAGGCGTCGTCGGAGGCGATCAGGATCTCGGAGCCTTCCTTCATGATGTCGGTCAGCAGCAGGAACACGGAGTGGTTGCCCTTCTCGGCCTTCAGTTTGGCGATGTCGGCGGCCAGGTCGCCCTTGACGGCGTCGAGGATGGACAGGTCGACGACTTCCAGCTGGCCGATGCCGACCTTGGTGCCGTTCATGTTGAAGTCCTTGTAGTCGCGCAGGACCAGCTCGCGGGCCGGGGTGCCTTCAACGGCGGATTTGACCTTGAACATTTCCATGCCCAGGGCGGCCAGGTCGGCGATGCCGGCGATCTTGCCCAGTTCGGCAGCGGCTTCCTTGTCGGCCGGGGTGCAGGTCGGGGACTTGAAGATGACGGTGTCGCTCAGGATGGCGCACAGCATGATGCCGGCGATGTTCTTGGGGATCTCGACGCCGAAGTACTTGTACATGGCGGTGATGACGGTGGCGGTGCAGCCCACGGGCCAGATCCAGCACTCGAGCGGGCTGGAGGTGGTCAGGTCGCCCAGCTTGTGGTGGTCGACGATGCCCAGGACTTCAGCCTGCTTGATGTCGTCGGGGAGCTGAGCCAGATCGGAGGTGTCGACCAGGAAAACCTTTTCGCCGGCGAAGGCGGTCTTTACGGCAGGAGCGGCAACGCCGAACTTTTCCAGGATGAACTTGGTCTCGGGGGGCAGCTCGCCCTGGGCGGCCGGGGTGCAGGCCACGCCCAGCTTGCTCTTCAGGTCGGCCAGCGCGATAGCGCTGCAGATGGTGTCGGAATCAGGATTCTTGTGACCGAAAACATAAACGGACATGGTATTCCTCCTACAAGGGTTTATTGACCAACAATAAGTTTGTGCCAAATATCACAATTATTCGCGGCTGCCAAGAGAGAACATTGTGAAGATATTGTCAAGGGTCAGAGCGTGAGCAGAACGCCGAGCACGAGACTCGAGCCGGCCAGGGCGTAGGCCCGGGGCAGGCGCAGCGCTAGGACGGCCCCGGCGCAGGCCCCGATCCAGAGCATCGGCCAGGACGGCTGCGGCCCCCCGGCCACCCAGGGTGCCGCCAATCTGACGACTGCCAGCAAGGCTGCGGCGCAGGTCAGATAAAGGGCGAAGCCCAGGACGAACATCTCGCCCAGGGCCTGGAAGACAAGGCGGTCCGGCGTGTAGGGGTGGCTCACGCCGCGCCTGTTCCAGATGATGAGCCTGTTGTAGCTCAGGTTCTGGCGTTTGCGGTAGCGTTGTTCCACCCAGGCGCCCAGGTAGGCCAGGGGGAGGGAGAGAACCAGGATGAGGGTCGTGAGGCGCATGTCCGCCTCGGGCACGCAGGCCAGCGCGCCCAGGGTGGCGGTCAGGGCCAGCAGTCCGTGGGGCGGGATGAAGGTGCCGGCCGGGAAGAGGTCGAGCCACAGGAGTTCGAAGAAGATTCCGGCGCTCAGGGCCGGCTGCAGCCTGAAGGTCAGGAGCGCCCAGAGCATGGCGCCGAAGAGGGGGCGGTGGACGAAGCCCAGGTCAAGGGCAAAGCGGGTCAGCCAGAGCAGGGCAAAAAAAAACCGCCTCCGGCCAGAATGGTGAAGTCGTGCAGGGTGATCATGACGGTTCCGGGTGGTTCATAGGTTGACCTTTGGCGTGGCCGTGGGCACGCAGCGAAAGTCGATTTCCACGTCGTGGTCCGCGAAATACTTGAGGCAGCTGCGGTCGTCGGGCCCTAGGGCGATATGCTCGCAGACCTGCTCCTTGCCCGGCCCGTAGTGCAGATTGCCGATGTTGACCTGGGAGAAGGACAGCCCTGCCATGTGCGCGGACCTTGCGTCGGCGCAGGTCGAAAACAGCACCATGACGTGCGGTGAGGCGTTCCCCTTGAAGAGGCGTCGCAGCACGTCGGGCGTTTCGGCCACGGTGCAGCAGACGAAGGACACGTCGCTCGGGACGGCCAGGCTCATGATTTCCTGCCTGAGTGCGTCGGAGGCCAGGTCGTCGTTGGCCACCACCAGGGTCTTGGCCCGGATGTGCGGCAGCCAGGCCTCGATGACCTGACCGTGGACCAGTCGGTTGTCGATGCGGAACCAGAGCACGCCTAGGCCTCGCCGATCTTGCGGGTCAGCACCTCGCCCGCGAGCACGATGCCCTGGATGCCTGCGTTTTTGGCATTCTGGGCCAACTGGGTCAGCTCCTGGTCGCGCATGCCGAGGATGCGCAGCAGCATGGGCAGGTTGACGCCGGTCAGGACGTCGACCTTGCCGGGCTGGAGCAGGGACAGGCTGATGTTGGACGGCGTGCCGCCGAACATGTCGGTCAGGATGATCACGCCTTCGCCCGTCTCCATCCGTTTGACGGCGCTTTTCAGGTCCGTCAGCAGGGTGGCCATGTCCACCGCGCCTTCCACCGCCAGGTGGGCGCATTGTTCCTGCGGCCCCAGGATGGTCTGGGCAGCCTCCAGCAGATGCTGGCCGAACTGGCCATGGGTCACCAGAATCACTCCAACCATTCTTCCTCCAGAAAGCGTTATCCGAGACTGAAATGTCGATGCTCCACCGAGACGGTGTACCCGCACGCCCTCAGGTGGGCAAGCACGGCTTCGGTCACGGCCACGGAGCGGTGCCTGCCGCCGGTGCAGCCGAAGGCCATGGTCAGGCGGTAGCGCCCTTCCCTGGCGTAGAGGGGCACGGTGAAGTCGAGAAATTCCAGGAGCCTCTTCAGGTACTCCCGGCCGGGTTCGCCGTCCAGGACGTAGCGGGCGATGGCTTCATCCTGTCCGGACAGGGGGCGCAGGTCCTCGACGAAATAGGGGTTTGGCAGGAAACGCAGGTCCATGACCGTGTCGGCCTCGGCCGGGGCCCCGTACTTGAAGCCGAAGGAGATGAGGTGCACGCGCATGCCCTGGCTCTGGCTGGCGATGCTCGCCCACTTGTCCTGGATGACGCGGCGCAGGTCGTGGACCGAGTAGTGGGACGTGTCGACGACCAGGTCGGCTTGGTTGCGGATGGGCTCCAGAATCTCCCGTTCCCGGTCCAGGGCGGCTTCCAGGCCCAGATTGCCCGTGGCCAGGGGGTGGGGCCGGCGCGTGGTGGCGTAGCGGCGCAGCAGAACCTGGTCCGAGGAGTCCGTGAAGAGGATGGTCGGGCGCACCGACAGCTTCTCCATGTCCTGCAGCACTTCACGCCACTGCCCGGCGAAGTCGGGCTGGCGCAGGTCCATGCCCATGGCCAGGCCCGGGTAGTCCTTGGACGGGGACGAGAAGAACAGCTCGATCAGGGCCGGGGCCATGCGGGCAGGCAGACCGTCCACGCAGAAGAAGCCCATGTCCTCGAAGACGCGCAGGGCCGTGCTCTTGCCGGAGCCCGACATGCCCGAGACGATGACGACGTTTTTGAGTTCGCTGCGTTTTTCCATGTGGGCGTGCCCTGCGCGGTTTTCAGACGGACTGCAGCAGCCGCCACAGGCTTTCGCCGTCGGCGGCGTCGGAAAAAGCCTGACGGAAGCCGGTGTCCTTGAGCAGGCGCGAGATTGTGGCCAGGATCTTCAGGTGCAGGCCCACCACGTTGGAGGGGGCCAGGACCGTGAAGAAGATGGTGGCCGGCTTGTGGTCCAGGCTGGCGAAATCGACGCCCTCGCGGCTGCGGCCCACGATGACCATGACCTGGCCGAGGCTGTCCAGCTTCCCGTGGGGGATGGCGATGCCGTCGCCGATGCCCGTGGTGCCGAGCAGTTCTCGGTCCATGAGCACCTGGGCCACGCGATTGGCGTCCACGCCGGGAAATTTGGCCGGAAGCGACGAAACGAGTTCGGCCAGGACCTCCTTCTTGGTCCTGGCCGAAAGGTCGGGAATGATCAGGTCCTTGTCCAGATATTCGGCAAGCTTCATGCCCTTATACCCCAGGGTCGATGAGGCCGAAGTCGCCGGTCTTGCGGCGGTAGATGACATTGACGCGTTCGTTCTCGGCGTTCAGGAAGACGAGGAAGTCGTTCTCCGTCTTGCCGAGCTGCATGGCGGCCTCTTCGACGACCATGGGTTTGGGCTCGAAGTGGTCGGTCTGCTGGATGCTCTGTCTGCGCTTGCCCGTGGTGTCCTCGTCGAAGCTGATGACGTCCATGCGCACGGTCTCGCCACCGGCCTTGCGCTTGCTCTTGTCCTTGTCGCGGATCTTGCGCATCTGGGCCTCGAGCTTGTCCCACACCATGTCCACGGTGGAGTACATGTCCTCGCTGTCCTCGCGGGCGGAGATGTGCACGTTCTTGCCGGTCAGGACGACGTCGGCGATATGGCGGAATTTCTCGACTTCGAGATTGACCTGCAGTTCGGCGTCAGGGGTGCCGGCCATGAATTTGCCGAGCTTGCCGAAACGGTCCTTGGCGTACTTGCGCAGGTGGTCGGAAGGGTCGAAGTTCTTGAAGTTGAAGACAATCCTCATGGAATCCTCCTCGTCAGTTGAGGGTCAACCCCGCGTCTTCCCCGAAGGGCGGCGAAGGGTGGGATATCAAAACACCTGCTTGCGCTTGGATGAGGACTCGATGCCCAGAACGGCGCGGTATTTGGCCACCGTGCGGCGGGCGATGTTCACATCCAGCTTCTCCTTGAGCACCGCTGCGATCTTCTCGTCGCTGTAGGGGTGCTTAGGGTCTTCCTCGCTGACCATCTTCTTGATGATGGCCTTGACGGATTCGGAGCCCACCTGGGTGCCGTCGTCCATCTCCAGCGCGGAATTGAAGAAAAATTTCAGCTCAAAGATGCCGTGCGGTGTGGCCACGTACTTGCTCGTGGTGATGCGGCTGACCGTGGACTCGTGCATCTCGATGTCGTCGGCCACGTCCTTGAGGATCAGGGGCTTTAGCTTGGTCACGCCGTGCTCGAAGAAGGCCCGCTGAAACCGCACGATGCTCTCGACCACCTTATACAGGGTTCTCTGCCTTTGGTGCAAGCTCTTCATGAGCCACATGGCCGAACGCATCTTGTCGTGCAGGTACTCCCGGTCCGGGCCCTTCACCGCCAAGTTCGTGTCTTCCATGTAGTAGGGGCTCAGCTGCAGCTTGGGCAGGCCGTCGTCGTTCATGACGATGACGAAATCGCCTTCGTACTCGTAGACGAAGACGTCGGGGCTGACGAAAACGGTGTTGTCGCTGCCGTAGCTCGCGCCGGGCATGGGGTCCAGGGTCTGGATGATGTCCAGGTAGGCCTTCAGGTCCTCCATCTGGATCTTGAACTTGCGCAGGAGCGGCTTGTAGCGGCGCTTCTCGATGTCTTCCAGGTGCTCGTCGACCAGGGAGATGAGGATGGGGTCGTCCTGGCCCAAGACCTCCAACTGGATGAGCAGGCACTCCTTGGGGGAACGGGCGGCCACGCCTACCGGGTCGAAGCGCTGCAGTCGGTACAGGACGGACTGGACCAGGGCCAGGGGCGAGAGGGTCTCGGAGGCGATCTCCTCGGCGCTGGTCGTCAGGTAGCCCAGGGAGTCCAGGTTGCCGATGATGGCCTCGCCGATGGCCTCCTCCTCTTCGGTTATGTTGGAGAGGCAGAGCTGCCACAGAAGGTGGCCTTCCAGGGAAGGCTTGCCCGAGAGCCTGGCCTCGTAAGACATCATCTCTTCGAGGGCCTCGGTCTCCTTGAACTGCACCTGCTTGGTCGTACTCGAAAAGTCGCCGAGGTAGTTCTCCCAGTCGGCGTTGCGCATGAGCTCGGCGTCGTCGAAGGACACGTCGGCCCGCTGCTCGGCGGGCGGGGCCTGGGCTTCGACCTCCTCGGAGAGTTCCCGCGGCGCTTCCTCAAGCATCGGATTTTCCAGCAGTTCCTGCTGAACGGCTTCGAGGAGCTCGAATCGGGAGAGCTGAAGCAGCTTGATGGCCTGCTGCAGCTGCGGAGTCATGACCAGCTGCTGCGTCAGCTTGAGGTTCTGTCGAAGTTCAAGGCCCATAGTGTCTCTGTCGTCTACGCGTAAGATGCAGTGTTGTCGTCGGCGGATTCATCCAGCAAAGACTTTGCCACAGAAGGCAGGTCGTGGCAATCCTTGGGAAATCGGCACGCCGCTAAAGGCTGAAACCCTCGCCGAGATAGACCTTGCGCGCCCCGGGGTCGGCGACGATTTCGTCGGGGCTGCCGCTCAGGATGATGCGGCCGTCATACACCAGATAGGCGCGGTCGCAGATCTGCAGGGTCTCGCGCACGTTGTGGTCGGAGATGAGCACGCCGATGCCCTTGGCCTTGAGGCCCTCGATGATGGTCTGGATGTCGTCCACGGCCAGGGGGTCGATGCCGGCGAAGGGTTCGTCCAGCAGGATGAACTTCGGGTCGCGGATCAGGGCGCGGGCGATTTCGAGCCTGCGCCGCTCGCCGCCGGACAGGTAGGCCGCCTGCTGGTCCTGCAGGCGGGTGATGCCCAGTTCATCTAGGAGCCTGTCGGCCGTGCGCTTCTGCTCCTCGGCCGTGCGGCCGGAGTATTCCAGGATGAGCTGCAGGTTCTGGCGCACGGTCAGCTTGCGGAAGATGGAGCTTTCCTGGGGCAGGTAGCTCATGCCCAGGCGGGCGCGCTTGTGCAGGGGCCAGCGGGTGATGTCCACGCCGTCGAGGGTGACCTCGCCGCGGGTGGGCGTGACGATGCCGGCAAGCATGTAGAAGGTCGTGGTCTTGCCGGCGCCGTTGGGGCCCAGCACGCCGACGACCTCGCCCTGGCGCACGTCGAGGTCGATGTCGCGGACAACGTCCCGGACCCCGTAGCGTTTGGCCAGCTGGCGGCCTGACAGGGTCGTCACGGCTTGAGCTCCTTGGTGTCGGCCGGGGTGTTGAAGATGGCCTCGACCCGCTGCTTGCCGCCCAGGACTTCGCTGCGGTTCTCCCGCATGTAGAGCTTGATGACTTCGCCCTGGATTTTGTTGGCACCTTCCATGAGCACGGGGTCGCCTTCGAGGGTCAGGATTTCCGTGGCCGTTTCGTATGTGGCCTTGGCGCAGGTGCCGGAGCGTCCCCTGTCGGCCTTCAGGCGGACATTGCCCTGGGAGACGATTTTCTTGATGGAGCTTTGCTGGTCCATGGCGGTCTGGGTGGAGTTGCCTCCGCCTTGCTTTTTGTCGAGGAACACGGTCAGGGTGTCGGACCACATCTCGACGTCCTGGCGGATGACGTGCACCGACCCGGAAAAGAGCACCTGATCGCCTTTCTGGGTGTAGGTCATGGTGTCGGACGTGATCTTGACCGGCACGGTCTGCTCCGCCGCCCACAGGGGGGCGGCCCATGCCAGGAGGAGAATCAGAATGAGTGAACGCATAGATGTTCCCGCTCGTCAGTTCAGGGTGACCTGGACGTAGCCGCGGGCCAGGATGTCGCCCGTGTCCAGGAAATAGGTCAGGGTGTCGGAACTGCCCTGCATGGAATCGCTTGAAATGTCGATGTGGCCGGACAGAACCAGGGTGCGGTTGCCGCCCGTGTAGTCGAGGGTGTCGGCGCGCATGCGGTATTCCCCCCGGGTGGCGTTGACGCCGTCCCACATCCTGGCGCGGTCCTCCTTCTGCCAGACCTGCCCCTTGGGCGCCGTGACTTCGACGTGGTCCTCGCCGTCCTCGCCCCAGTAGGTGATGACGGGGTCCGTCAGGATCAGCTCGTCTCCGGCCTCGGCGTAGTCCGCCCCGGCAGCGCTCAGGTTCCAGAGCTTTTTGCCGTCCTTGCCCTGGCTCAGGTTCACGCCCTTGAGGCTCAGGTCCACGTCCACGTTGCGGGCGATGTCGGGGTCCAGACGCTCGGGCCACAGCATGCGCCAACCCAGGACGGCGATGCCGGCCAGGACGAGAAGGGTCAGCAGGGCCGCCAAGGCTCGTTTCATGCCGTCAGCCACTCCCGCCACATGACGTCGAGCTTGCCCTGGGCGCGCAGGACGAAGTCCAGGGCCTCGCGCACGGCCCCGTGGCCGCCCATGGCCCGGGTGGTCCAGGCCGCGAGCTTGAGAATCTCGGGACGGGCGTTGGGCACGGCGATGGGGAAGCCGACCATGGACATGGGCGCGGCGTCGACCCAGTCGTCGCCGACGTAGGCCATGTGCTCGAAGGGGATGCCGGTCTTCTCGGAAATTTCTCGCATGGCCGGCACCTTCCGGTGGTGCCCGTAATAATAGTGGCCGATGCCCAGTTCCGTCACGCGCCGCTTCACGGCCGGGGACTCCAGGCCCGTGATGACTGCGAACTCGATGCCGGCCTTGGGGCCGAGCTTGATGCCGAGGCCGTCCTGGACGTTGAAGCGCTTCATGACGCAGCCGGATTCGTCGTAGTACAGGCCGCCGTCGGTCAGCACCCCGTCCACGTCCAGGATCATGAGGCGCACGTCGCGGGCCAGGCGCTCAGCATTCATTGGGGACGCTCCAGATGGCCGCCAGCTCCGAGAGCAGGGTGCGGGCCTTGGCCAGGGGCCAGGAGTTGGGGCCGTCGCACAGGGCCTTGTCCGGGTCCGGGTGAATCTCCATGAACAGGCCCTGGCAGCCGCTGGCAACGGCCGCTCGCGCCAGGGGCGGCACGAACTCGCGCTGGCCGCCCGAGGACGTGCCCTGGCCGCCCGGGAGCTGCACCGAGTGCGTGGCGTCGAAGATGACCGGGCAGCCGAACTGCTTCATGATGACCAGGGACCGGAAATCGACCACGAGGTTGTTGTAGCCGAACATGGAGCCGCGCTCCGTCAGCCAGATGCGCGTGAACCCTTCGGAGCGGATCTTCTCGACCGGGCCGCGCATGTCCCAGGGGGCCATGAACTGGCCCTTCTTGATGTTCACGACGCGTTCGGTGCGGGCCGCGGCCAACAGCAGGTCCGTCTGGCGGCAGAGGAAGGCCGGGATCTGCAGCACGTCGGCCACCTCGGCGGCCAGGGAGGCCTGGCGCGGCTCGTGGATGTCCGTGATGATGGGCAGGCCCGTGCGGCTCTTGATCTGGGCCAGCCAGTCGAGCCCGGTGTCCAGGCCCGGCCCCCGGAAACTCCCCCCCGCGGTGCGGTTGGCCTTGTCGTAGGAACTCTTGAAGACCAGGGGCAGGCCAAGCTCCGCGCAGATGGCCTGCAGCTCCACGGCCACGGTCATGGCCACGTCGAGGCTCTCCAGGACGCAGGGTCCGGCGATGAGGAAGGGGCGGTCGGCGACCAGTTCGGCGCAGTCGATCATGGTTCCTGCTCGGGTTTCTTGTTGGCCACGGCCGCGGCGATGAACTCGCGGAACAGCGGGTGGGGCAGCATGGGCCGGGAGGTGAACTCGGGGTGGAACTGGCAGCCCAGGAACCACGGGTGGTCCTTGATCTCCACGATCTCCACCAGGCTCTTGTCGGGCGAGGTGCCGCTGATGGTCAGGCCGGCCTCCTCGAAGCGCTTCTGGTAGGCGCCGTTGAATTCGTAGCGGTGGCGATGGCGTTCCGATACCTCGGCCTGGCCGTAGGCCTCGAAGGCGCGGGTGTTCTTCTCGATGACGCAGGGGTAGGCGCCCAGACGCATGGTGCCGCCCTTCTCGCTGGCCATGTCGCGGCGCTGCACGCACTTCTTGCGGAAGTCGAACCACTCCTTCATCAGATAGATGACCGGGTCCGGCGTGGTCAGGTCGAACTCCTCGGAGTTGGCCTTGGCCAGGCCCATGACGCTTCTGGCGTACTCGATGACCGCGCACTGCATGCCCAGGCAGATGCCGAAGAAGGGGACCTTGTTCTCGCGGGCGTAGGTGATGGCCGCGATCTTGCCTTCCACGCCGCGGATGCCGAAGCCGCCGGGCACGAGGATGCCGTCGGCGGCGGCCAGCCTCTCGGCCACGTTCTCGGACGTGATCTCCTCGGAGTTGACGTACAGGAAGCGGATGGCCGCGTGGTTGGCCACGCCGCCGTGGGTCAGGGCCTCGTGCAGGCTCTTGTAGGCTTCCTTGAGGTCAACGTACTTGCCGACGATGGCGATGGTGACCTGGGTCCTGGGGTGGTGCAGGTTGTACACGAGGTCCTTCCAGGCCTGCAGGTCCGGGTTCTTGGCGGCCAGGCGAAGCAGGATGGCGATCTTCTGGTCCACGCCCTCGTTGTAGAGGGTCAGGGGCAGTTCGTAGATGTGATTGACGTCGATGGCGGTAAAGACCGCGTCGCGGTCCACGTTGCAGAAGAGGGCGATTTTGCGCTTGATGTCGTCGCCGAGGTTCACTTCGGAGCGGCAGAGGATGATGTCGGGCTGGATGCCGAGGCTGCGCAGTTCCTTGACGGAGTGCTGCGTGGGCTTGGTCTTGAGTTCGCCTGCGGCCTTGATGAACGGCACCAGGGTCAGGTGGATGTAGAGGACGTTGTCCTTGCCCAGGTCGGCGCGCAGCTGGCGGATGGCTTCCAGGAAGGGCAGGCCCTCGATGTCGCCGACGGTGCCGCCGATCTCGACCAGGGCCACGTCGAGGTCGTCGCTGGCCAGGCTCAGGATGGATGATTTGATCTCGTCGGTGATGTGCGGGATGACCTGCACGGTCCCGCCGAGATAGTCGCCGCGGCGTTCCTTGGTGATGACGGTGTTGTAGATGCGGCCCGAGGTGTAGTTGTTGCGCTGGTGCATGCTCGTGCCGAGATAGCGCTCGTAGTGGCCCAGATCCAGGTCCGTCTCGGCGCCGTCGTCGGTGACGTACACTTCGCCGTGCTGGAAGGGGTTCATGGTACCCGGGTCGACGTTGATGTAGGGGTCGAGCTTCTGGATGGTTACCCTAAGGCCCCGCGCCTTGAGCAGGGCCGCGATGGAAGCGGCGGCCAGCCCTTTTCCCAGGGAGGAGAGCACCCCTCCGGTCACAAAAATGAATTTGGTGTTCATCACGTCCTCGTGCGCCTGAAAGTTCTTCTGCCATCGTCCGCGCGGGTGCGCGGAATCCGTGGTTCACAAAACAAATGGGCCACCTGCCGGCAGCCCGAAATTCGACAACCAATATGTCCGCCGGGTCATTTGGCAGCGGACTTCCGGCTTGTCAAGCGGCCCTGGTGTCCTGCAAACACCTCGGGTCTGCATAGCAGAAACCGGGCGGAGTGCAAACAGCGGCAAGGGGTCATTTTCGGGCTTGCGCCGGGTTTGCTTGGCCTGTAATGGCCTTCCTTACGTGAAAATACAGCGCGGCTGCGGCCGCTTTTTCGGAGGGAAGATGGCCCAGGTCAAGACATTGGTAATCACCGGATACGGGACGAATTGTGAGCGGGAATGCGCCTTTGCCGCGGACCAGGCCGGTTCGGACCAGACGACCATCGTCTATTTTTCGGACCTGACGGCGGACAAGGTGCGGCTCGCCGACTACAATTTTCTCATCCTGCCCGGCGGTTTCCTCGACGGCGACGATCTGGGCTCGGCCCAGGCCGCGGCCCTGCGCTGGCGGCACATGAAAACCGCCAGCGGCCACTCCCTCATGGAGGAGCTCAAGGGCTTCCTCGATGCCGGCGGGCTGATCCTGGGCATCTGCAACGGCTTTCAGCTTCTGGTGAAGCTCGGTCTGCTGCCTGCCCTGGACGGGGCCTACTTCACCCGCCAGGTGTCTTTGAGCCACAACGATTCGGCCAAGTATGAAGACCGCTGGGTGACGCTCAAGATCAATCAGGACTCGCCCTGCGTGTTCACCAAGGGCCTCGATTACCTTTATATCCCCGTGCGCCACGGCGAGGGCAAGCTCGTGCCCGGCGACGAGACGACCCTTGCGCGCCTGCAGGAGCAGAATCTCATCGCCCTGCAATACGTGGACCCGTCGACCAAGGCCGTGACCCAGGAATACCCGGCCAACCCCAACGGCTCTCCCTTGGGCATCGCGGGCCTGACGGACCCGTCGGGCCGGATTCTGGGCCTCATGCCGCACCCCGAGGCCTACAATCACCCGACCAACCACCCGCGCTGGACCCGCGGCGAGACGTCCACCCTCGGCACGGCCCTGCTGAAGGGCGGCGTGGACTACCTCAAGGCCCGGTAGGCCAGGGACGAGACCGGGAGCTGCAAAGAGCATTGACAGCGGACCCATGACTTTCTACTGTGCGCCTTCCCCGACGCCGGACCCGGACGAAATCAGCGTCTGGGAGCCCTTCATGAACGAGGCCCTGCAGTTGGCCCTTGCGGCCGAGGAGCGGGGAGACGTGCCGGTGGGCGCGGTGATCGTGGACGGCAGCGGCCGCATCCTGGGCCGCGGCGAGAACGGGACGATCCGGGACAACGATCCCACGGCCCACGCCGAGATCCTGGCCCTGCGCGAAGCCGCCCGGCGGGTCGGCAATCACCGCCTGACCGACGCGGTCCTGGTGGTGACCCTGGAGCCCTGCATCATGTGCTTGGGCGCCGTCATCCAGGCCCGGCTGGCCGGAGTGGTCTACGCCGCCGCGGACCCCAAGGCGGGCTGCCTGGTCAGCCGCATGAGCGGCACGGACCTGCCTTGGAGCAACCACCATTTCTGGGCCCTGGGCGGCGTCCTCGAAGAGGAATGCAGCGCCCTCCTGAGCGGCTTCTTTCGAAAGCGCCGCCAGGAAAAGAAAATTTCCAAAAACCTCGCGGAGAGGTAGCGAAGTCCGGCCGTAACGCGCTCGACTCGAAATCGAGTTACCGGCTAATCACCGGTACGTGGGTTCGAATCCCACCCTCTCCGCCATTTCTTTTTTATCTCGCCGAATTCACTCAACATCCTCAAATTACATTAGCTTTTGCTTCCAAACTGTCCCACAACGCTGTACCACAGGGGCATGGAAACAATGGCAAAGTGTCCGGGCGTTCGTCGCCGCAAAGGGACCACTCACTGGTGGTTCCGTCGTCGCATTCCTCAAGATCTTCTCGACCACTATCATCCCAAGAAAGAGATCGCATTCAGCCTTGAGACCTCCGATTACCGGAACGCCTG
Organism: Desulfomicrobium escambiense DSM 10707; assembly: GCF_000428825.1. Classification (NCBI taxonomy): domain Bacteria; kingdom Pseudomonadati; phylum Thermodesulfobacteriota; class Desulfovibrionia; order Desulfovibrionales; family Desulfomicrobiaceae; genus Desulfomicrobium; species Desulfomicrobium escambiense. The sequence goes on from NZ_AUAR01000027.1 coordinate 24,897, forward strand.
TGAGAAGGCCCGGATGGAGTTCGTGAGGCTCGACCAAGAGTTCACCGAGGTCCGGGCAAAGCTCGCTGCTGAGATCCGAACGGAGATCTCCGACGTTGAGATGGACCGCCTTGCCATGATGCTTGAGCATAGCATGCTCAGGGCTGACGAGGAGATCCGGCTGGCAGGCTCGGATGACACGACGTACGAATGGTGGGAGCAGAAGCACCAAGAGCGGTTAACACGCTACAAGCGAGCGTTGGCCCGGGGAGATGTTGGTGTCGTTGCCGATATGCTGGAAGACTGGCTCATCAATCATGGCATTTCCCTTGAGAGGGAGAGTGAGCGGTTCAAGGAGTTGGCCTATCGGTTCCTCAAGGCCGCTGTGGTGGCGTCAGAGAAGCAGGGCAAGAGATTCCAAGGGGATGTGGTGAATACTCCAGCACGGCCCGCAGGAGAGCTTTTCCCGGCGGCTACGCCTTCTCCTGTCCAGACCGCCACAGATGACTGCCGGCTCGCCTTCTCCGGCCTCTTTGAGAAGTGGGCTGCGGAGAAACGTGTCACACGCTCAGAGAACACGGTTCAAGATTTCGGGGTGTACGTCCATCGCTTCATCGAACTCCACGGAGATCTGCCTGTCGAGCAGATCACCAAGGCGCATGTGCGAGACTACAGGGATGCGATGCTCAAACTGCCAGTCATCAACCAGCTTCCCCACCATTACCGAACCTTCAATGTCCAGCAGCTCTTGGAGTTGAGCGACAAGCAGCCCGACCTGCAACGCCTTTCCCCAAAGACGGTTAACGAGAAAGCCTTGGGCGCAGTGGGGGCAGTCTTGAAGTGGGGAGCCAAGAACGGCTACCTCGACAGCAACCCCGCAGCAGACATGAAAATCAGTTTGAGCAAGAGCGCACCGAAAGCTCGCCTTCCGTACTCCATTGATGACCTGAACATGATTTTCGGTTCGTTCCCAGTCTTCACCGCCGGGGAGCGGCCCAAGGCCGGAGGAGGTGAGGCCGCTAAATGGCTTCCTCTTCTGGCGTTGTTCACTGGGGCAAGATTACAGGAACTGGGGCGTCTGACCACGGAGGATGTCAAAGAGGAGCGTGGGGTCATCTTCTTTGACATGGTGGACGCAGGGACCAAGACAGCTAACGCTAGGCGGACAGTCCCGGTTCATCCGGAATTGGTGAGGCTGGGCTTCATGGAGTACGTGGACGTCCGGAGGCGTGAAGGCGGCGGGGCGCTATTCCCTGCTCTTCAGTCAGCACAGGATAGCCCCACGGAGAACTTCACCAAGTGGTGGGGCAGGTATGCCCGGAAGCACGGGATGACCGATCCTAAGAAGGTGTTCCATTCCTTCAGGCATACAGCGAAAGACGGCTTCAGGAACTCCGGGGTTCCCAAGGAGTATCGGGATTTGCTCCAAGGTCATGCACTACCCGGTGCTGGAGAACTCTACGGCGAAGGAGCAAGCCTTGAGGTGCTGGCCCGGGAGATGGGCAAGCTTTGTTATCCGGGGCTGGATTTGGGGCGCCTCGCTCCGGCGGCAGGTTGATCAGGGAGGGCAGTGTGTCTGCCCTTCCTTGTTGGATGATGAGTGGAACGAATTGATTTGTTAAAGTTGTGTATCGTTTTGACACGGTGGCCCTTGCCAGTAGGTTTCTGACGCTCTACGTATGCCACGCTCCACATCTTGCTGTGCTGATGCACTAGTGGTTTTGCTCTTCGCCTTGTGTCAATTTCGTAATTCCAGAAAATTATTTATAAATTGCCACCTCTGTAAGATAGTACATGATTTATTGATTTTATTGCCCCTTCGGATGCGTTTAGGCCATTTAGTGTGGGGCGGATATAATCGTTTATGACTTCGTTGATCGTCATGCCATTTGAAATTGCGAAGTCAATATCAATGAGTAGGCTGTTTTGTGCTGAAGAGACACTTTTTACATCTTCGGGGTTAATTTTGCCATTGCTATCTATTAGTCTTTGATTAGCGCCATTTGCAATCGTAACTAAGGTCCGAGTGCTTATGGCGGCATTTTTTCCACTTCGCTCTGCGGCCTTATTTTTCAACCATTTAAACATGATATAATTCCTGTAACTTTATTTAGTTTGAACTGTTGCGTTTATGATATTTTATGTACGCAGAAAGTTATGTTATGATTGTTCGTTCTGCTCTTTGTACAATTTTTTGACTGTGTTCATCGTTATGGTGAATTTGGCTATAGATAATGAGTCTAGGGCTGTCTGAGTAAATGCCTTTAAAATTGGATTAGTCATGTTGTCTGGAGTTGTGTATTTTGTGATTAACATATCTAAATACTGTGCAGTTTCGGATATATTATAAATATTTTTCTCTGAGTACAGTAATGGGCCAAATAGTCCCATTCTAGATCTTTTGACAATAATTCCGCTACGGGCGATACTAATATAAATTGGGTCTCCATTTTCAAAATTTACTCGGGACCAGCACTCAAGTTTACTGTCACCAAATCTAACAACTGTTGGCATACTTTTCCCCTTTGTAGTTGATTCTGTGATCCAATCCAACGGGGAGACATCTTCCTCATTATTAGCTAAATATCAAGACCTATGGCGAAATTTGCATGTAATACAGACATGTTAGGGGTGATGATGTTTGCTGGTGTGTCATACGGATATGCTTATAAAGGGTATACCCTTTGTGGTTGTTTTGGTCGGTGAGTAAAAGAGGGCGGATAGAATTGGTCGTCGCGGATATTTACTTGGGCGGAATTGCTGGATAAAGAGATCCCTGAATTATTATTGAGTATAAAGACAAGGAGAGCTGTATGGGTTTGTTAGGGAAATTTTTTGGAAATTGTCGTAATGATGAGCCAAGAAGTAATGTTGCAACGCCGCGTCAAGCCTCGTTTAATCGTGTTGCAGATTTAAAAAAACCAGTCGCTTCTGCTGCAATCCTTCAGACCTTGCGTCATATAGATTTATATCCAATACATTTTTACAATAAAATTAGTAAAAGTGCGCAAGAAGAGGTAATTAAGTGGGCGTATGAAGTTTTATTCTATGTCAATAAGTTTTACGATATAAATGATAATAATATTCTGCTTTCTCCTGATATGTCGGGAATCAGTAAGGACGAGATAATTAAGTCAATAAAAGTTGCACATTTAGTCTTTATGATAAATAATGATGCCAGAATTGAGAGTTTATATGCATTCTTAATCGGGCTAATTGATGTTGACTATCTTGGAAAAGAAAAGGATGATCTTTTGATGGATGAGCTTTTCAGAAGAAATCGTCATGAAACAGGATCATATACATTAACATCTAAAAATCAAAAAATTATGGACGAAGTTATTTCCAGAAAAACAAGATGGTTTCATGATTGGGAAAAGAAGGTCGTTGATGATGCCAAAAGACACAAGCAAGGTAATGAGTAAGAAGAAAATTTATTATATGAAGTTTAAGAGATTAGCTGTAGTTGGTGCAATTTCAGAAATATATTTTTGTGAGAAGACTGGTCACGTTGGGGATCTGTCATTGCATGTTAACTGTGTTGTGTACAATCTTGAGGGTGTAGATTTGCTAGGTCGGCATTGTTGATACATTTTTGATGAGAGGACGTTTAAGGCTGTTTAGGAAAAGAGTTGGGAAATCAGACAGGAGTTTCGAAAAAATCTCCTGATCCAGGCCCATTTTCTTCATAATTCCAGACTATTACCCTTACATTTCCTGTAAGACCCCTTCCTTTCCCGTTTTTCCACGACACAACTTGCTGATTTTTTACCAAAAAGAATGATTTTTCTTGCACATGTAAGACCCTTATGATATGGCCGAGACATGGCGCACCTCCATAAGAAAATGAAAAACGGAAGACCCTACTTCTACATCCGTGAGATTGCCCGTGTGAACGGCAAGCCCAAGGTTGTGAATCAGGTCTACCTCGGCAC
>NZ_AUAR01000028.1 GCF_000428825.1 Desulfomicrobium escambiense DSM 10707
TCGACCAACATGCTGGAAAGACTCAATGAAGAGATCAAACGTCGGACCTTGGTTGTCAGGATATTTCCCAATGAAGAAAGCTGTCTACGTTTAATCCGAGCCCTTGCGGTAGAGACGCATGAGAACTGGATCGAGGCAAACAGATACCTGGATATGAGCCTGCTCACAGAGTTAAAGAAGAAAGCATTGATGGAACTGGTTGCTTAATGGAGAACGCATCTGGCGACCTCCGACGAGCTCTGGGTGGGCCCATTCTCGGTCGCCAGCTGCTTGAGGTTACCCATCATGTCGTGGAAGAATTTGCAGAACTTGACGCACACAACTGGAGACGGTTTATGGGATGCTTCGGGGATCCCTTGGATGGCAGAGACGTCCACCGATAGCGGCTGGGATCCTGCCTGGTCGATCGCGACAGCGGGGCGTGATGAAGGTGGGAAAATCTGCGAGAGAAAAGTACTGAATTGGACGCCTTCTCTAGGGAGTGGCGTCCTTTTTCAGTTCTGGGCAAGTATCTTCAGGAGTTTTTGTGTTATCCCGGAAATGTCGAACCTGGAGACGACGGTCTGTCTTGCCTTTTGAGCCATTTGCTTGAGAAGTTTCTGATCGTTGAGCAATATTGATACGTATTCTCCCCACTCATGCTCGCTCTCGACAAGAAATCCGTCCACGCCATGCGATATTATTTCCTTATTGAATCCGACTGATGATGCGATAGGTACAACTCCACATGACATATATTGCAGTATTTTAAATCCACATTTTCCGCGTGTATACGGCGTGTCACTGAGGGGCATCAATCCAACTGTAAAATTTTGAAGCTGGAAAAGCTCTTTTTCAGGAGCCCATGCGTCATAAATGGAGAACTTTGAAAGGGTGCCCGTGGGGGGCGCATTGGATACGATTTGTATTGGGTTTCCGGTTACAGCCTGTATTTGTTCTGCGATATTTTGCAGGCCTGAAAGATAGCTCGAAGTTCCCATCCATCCGACTGTGAATTTTCTGATGCGGATGTCTGAAGTGCAGGGGATATACGCAATCGTGTCGAGGGGGGTGGGCAGTACGGCAACGGACGCCGCTCCGTGCGCAGCTTCAGCGAGATAAGAATTGCCAGCGATGACGATGTCGGCATGGGTGACGTTTTTTTTGAAATTACCCCATTTTTTGCCGCTTCCAGGCGCAGAAGCCTCGTCCTGATCGGTCCATATCGCATCGTCGAAATCGAAGACGACTTTTCTGGATAAAATCTTCAGTGCATATATTTCTGCTACAGAAAGTATTCTTTTCTGTATTATGCAAATATCGAATTTTTTTTTCGCATATATCTTTTTCGAAAAGAATCGTATTCTATCAAATATTGTTTTTGGATATCTTGATACATCCACGTCTATGCCGTATTTTATTATTTCTTTCGCAATTGGTATGACGCGATATCTCACGCTCGGAAGCGTATCTTTTCCTTGTGTTAACCATAATATAGATTTTATTGTCATTTTAATTGATATTCGATTGTAAAGAATTTTGTGAAGTCAGGATAAAGTATGTGGATTTTGGTGTGACGAAAAAAGGATGTGTCCAAGTCCCGATGTCCTATTATATTTTTTGGCCACGGCATATTCAAGTTGTTCTTGGGTGCCACACAATGAAAATTTTTGTTTTGCCCTGGTCAGGGCCGTGTATAGGAGCTCCCGTCCCAGTACGGGGCAAGGTTCCGCCGGCAGGATCAGCACGGTGTGCCTGAACTCCGAACCCTGGCTCTTGTGCACGGTCATGGCGTAGCAGGTCTCGTGCCGGGGCAGGCGGGCCGGGGCGAATGAGGTGAAGCCTTCGGGGGCCGGGAAGAAGACCCGGAGGGTGTCGCCGACGGGCAGGGCGATGCCCGTGTCGCCGTTGAAGAGACCCAAGCTGTAATCGTTCTCCAGGATCATAACCGGGCGGCCCTGATACCATCCATCCCCTGCCGGCGCACCGAGCGCCTCGCGGGCCATGCGGTTCAAGGCCTCGGTGCCTTGCGGGCCCTGGCGGATCGGCGACAGCAGGCGCAGGGCTCCGAACGCCTCGAAGGCACGCACCGGGTCCATTTCCGTGCTCAGGCCCCTGAACGCCGCCCGCACGAGCGGGGCGAGTTCCGCGACCAGGGCCGCGTGTCCGGAACACTCCTTCATCTCCAGATCGTCATGGGGCTGCGAAAGCAGTTCCTCCGCCTTCCCGGCCTCACCGGCCACGATGCACGCGGCCAGGGCGGCGATGCCGCTGTCCGCACCGAACCGCCAGCTTTTCCTCAGTTCCACTACATGGTCCGTCAGGGCCGAGACGTATGAAGCCTCGGGCAGGCGTGCCCCCGCCCTAGCGGCGTCGGCCGCGAAGGCCGGCGAGAAGGCGTTGATGGCGTCCTCGCGGCAGAGGTTGCCAAGCACTGCTCCGGCCTCCACCGATGCGAGCTGGTTACGGTCACCCAGCAGCACCAGGGCGGTTTGTTCGGGCAGCGCTTCCAGCAGGCGGGCCGTCAGTTCGAGATCGAGCATGGACGCTTCATCGACGACCAGCATGTCAAGTGGCAGGGGATTGCCTTGGTGGTGGCGGAAGCCCCCGGCGCCCCAGCCGAGCAGGCGGTGCACGGTCTGGGCGCCCTGCATCAGGCTTTCGTCCAGTTCAGGCGGCAGGGTTCCTCCCGGAAAGGCCGCGGCCAGGGCCTCGGACATGCGCGAAGCCGCCTTGCCCGTGGGCGCGGCCAGGCGGATGCGGAAGGGCGCGCCGGCGTGCATGCGGGCCGCAAGGGCCAGGATGCGGGCCACGGTCGTGGTCTTGCCCGTGCCGGGGCCGCCCGAGATGACGCAGAAGCGGCTGCGCAGGGCCGCGAAGCAGGCCACGTCCTGCCAGTCGGTTTCCTCGTCTCGGGCCTTGAAAATGTCGGGTAGCAGCTCTGCCGGGATGCTCCGGGGCGGTGCCGAGGCCAGGCGCAGGAAGGCCCGGGCCAGGGACTCCTCGTCGCGGAAGAAGCGGGCGAAGTACAGCCGCTCCCCGTCAAGGATGAGGGGCAGGCCGGAGTCGGGCGCGCCGATCACCCCCGTGTCCAGGCCGCCGTCCAATGCGTCCAGGCCCAGGGAGGCCAGTCGTTCGCGCACGCCCTCATCGCCGAGGTGCAGGCAGACGTGCCCTTCGCGCACGGCCAGGGAGACCAGGGCCGTCAGGCCTGCCGCGAGGTCTGCGTGTCCCGGCAGGGCCAGGGAGGCGGCGAAGCGGGCCTGGTAGAGGTCGGCCCCGGTGAAGAGTTCGCTGGCAACGAGGCGGGGCAGGATGGCGGGGCGGGCGAACATCAGCGGTCCTCCATGTAGATGAGGGCCTCGTCCAACGCTTCGAGGAAGCGCAGATCGGGACGGTCCTCATGCACGCCCTGCCCCGGCCGCTCCGGGTCCACGCCGCGCAGGAAGACGTAGCGCACGCCGCCGAAGTGCTCCGCGTAGTCGAATTTTGGATTGCGCAGGGCCAGATGGCGCTTCAGGGCCAGGCAGTAGAGGTGGTACTGCAGGAAGTAGTGGCTGCCGACCATGGCCGTGTGCAGGGCGTCCTGGATGTAGTGGGCGGGAGTGGGGCCGAGCCAGTTGGATTTCCAATCGAGGAGGTAAAATTTTTCACCGCTGCGCACGACCAGATCCATGAACCCGGTCATGAAGCCCCGGCGCGGCTCGAAACGCAAGTTGCCCATGCGCTCCGGCAGGTCGGGCGGCAGAAGCCCGGCCGCGTCCCGATACACGGCGGCCAGGGCCTCGCGGGTCACGGGGCGCAGGGGGAAAAGGAATTCCAGCTCGACCAGCTTGTCCTTCTGTTTGATGCCTTTCAACTGCAACCCTTCTCCCAGATCCGCGTGCAGGACCCGTTTGACCATGTCCTGGACAGTTTGATGCCAGTCCGGGGCGAAGCCGTACGTGGCCAGCGCCTCGGTCACGGCGGCGGGGACGGTGCTCTCGTCCGCGAAATCGATGCGCTCGAAAACCCAGTGCAGGCAGGAACCGGCGGCAGCGCCGCGCGGGAAATTCGCCATGGACCACTCGTCCGCGGCCATGCCGGACGCATCAGTCTCATCCAGGCCCGGCCGCGCTCCGTGTTCCATGCCGCGGGTCAGGCCGGTGAAGCTCGCCAGCCCGAAGCCGGAGCCCAGAACGCGATCCCAGTTCCGGAATCGCAGGTCCGGGGCATGGGTGAATTGCGGCGGTCCCGCCTCGGGTTCGGCGTCGGGCAGTTCCGCGACCTCGATGTCGTCACCCGCCAGTTCGAGCAGGTCCGCGCAGACCATGCCCTCATCGACGTCGTCCCAGTTCAGGGCGCTGTTTTCACCGGCGCGATGCCCGTGGAACAGCCAGGCCGCGCCCGAGGTCTCGGCCTCGTTGATGCGTCCCCAAATCGCGTAGCAGCGGCACTTGGCGCGGGTCAGGGCCACGTACAGCAGTCGCACGCGCTCGGCCTGCGCCTCGGTCAGGGCCTGGCCTATCCGCCTTGGCAGCTCCTCCGTACCCAGGTCGAGAAGCAATCCGCTTTCGTGGATCAGGGCCCGATCCTCGGGGCATCTGGCCCGGCCAAAGATGAAGGGGCAGAAGACTACCGGGTATTGGAGCCCCTTGCTCTTGTGAATGGTCACGATCTGGACCGCGTCGCGGTCCGTGTCCAGGCGGAGCTGGGATTCCTCAGTACTGTCGGTGCCGAGCCGCCGGGCGAACCAGGTCAGCAGGGTGTGCATGGACGCGCCCGATTCGCGTTCCCGGCTGTGGAGCAGCTCCAGGCAGTGCAGGACGTTGGTCATGCGCCGTTCGCCGTCCGGCAGGGAGACAAGGCGCCCTCGCACATCGAGGTCGGTGAAGAGTCGGCGCGCGGCGGCCATGACACCCCGGCGGTCCCACAGTTCGCGGCAGGCGAGGAAGCGTTCGAACCACGCCTCGAGTTTATCGCCGTCCTCGTCGATGAGTGCGAGATGCGGGGCCGTCAGGCCGATCATGGGTGCGGCCAGGGCCGTGCGCAGGGCCGCCGGGCGCTGGCAATCGGCCATGCCGCGCAGCACGGACAGGAGTTCCGCCGCCTCGGGGCTGGCGAAGACCGACGAAGTGTGGGTCACGACGCTCGGGATGCGCAGCGCGCCAAGGGCTTGGTGGACGGCCTCGCCCTGGGCATGGGTTTCGACCAGAACGGCGATGTCCCCTGGCAGGAGCGGCGCGTCGCCGATGCGGATGCTCCCTCCGGCTGCGCCCCGCAGCAGACGGCTGATCTCGGCGGCCACGGCCCGGCAGATGCGCGGCGCAAGCGCCCCCTTGGCCAGGGGCTTGTCCTCGCTCTTGACCTGCCAGAGGACCATGGGCGCGGGTGTATGCCCGTCTTCGCGGAAGCGGTCCCGCTCTTCGTCCGGGGCGCTCACGGGCTGGTAGCCGATTTTCGGGTCCAGGAAGGGCCTTGGATTGTCGGGTCTGAAAAAAAGGCGGTTCACGGCCGCGATGAGCTCCGGTGTGGAGCGGTAGTTGACGCCCAGCGTCATGCCGCGCTCGCAGCTTTCGGCCGCGGTAAGGTACGTGTGAAGATCCGCGCCCCGGAAGGAGTAGATGGCCTGCTTGGGGTCGCCGATGAGGAACAGGCTGTTCTCCCCGTCGCCGGTGGCGAAGAGGGTGCGGAAGATGTCGTACTGCAGGCCGTCGGTGTCCTGGAACTCGTCGATGAGGGCCGTGCGGTACTGGGTCCGAGCCGCCGCGACCAGCTCGGGGCTGGCCAGGGCGGCGTGCATGTTCCGCAGCAGGTCGTCGAAACCCAACACGTTGCGCCGCCGCTTGAGGTCGTCCAGGCGCACCGTCACGCCCGAGAGGAACGCATGGCGCAGATGGACCACATAGGGGCCCAGCGCCTGCCGCAAGGCCTCGACACGGTCCAGGATATCCTGGATCTCGTCGAACAACGGGTGCTCAGGAGCGGTGAAGGCCTTTTTGGTCATGCCCCGCACGTATGTCGAGGTCAGTTCGCCGAGGGCCTTGAGCTGGTCCCTGGCATCGAGCCTCGGGTCGTTCAGGAAGTCGCGTGCCGCTTTCAGACGCTGATCGAGCTTCTGCGGCGAGAACTGGCGGGCGTTGAAATTGTCCGTCCGGGCCAAAAGAAGCGTTCGGACTTCAGTTTCCGCAACAGCCCAGGACGCCATGAGCCTTTCGCATGCCTCACGCACGGCCCGGTCCAGGGGGGCGGGGTCCGGCGCGGGGCTGTCCGGCACGATGCGGATGCGCTGGGCCAGGAAGGGCAGGCCGGACATTTCCGTGAGATGGTCCGGGGGCAGCTGCTTGCGCACTTCCGTGCCGGTCAGGCCATCAAGGGGCAGGATGTGACTGCGCCAGAAATCCACGCAGACCTGGCGGCGCAGGTCCGAGAGGTCCGGTTCGAGCTGCGTGTCGAAGAGGGCCGAGCACTCGAAGCCGTTGCGCCCGAGCATGCGCTGGCAGAAGCCGTGGATGGTGAAGACCTGGGCCAGGTCGAAGTTGCGCAGGGCGAGTTCCAGGCGACGGGCGGCGTCGGTGCCCTCAAAGCGGGCCAGGAGGTCCCGTTCCAGTTCTTCGTCGGCCTCAAGTTCACCAGCCAGCACCCCGGCCACGTCGGACAGCCTTTTCCGGATGCGCCCGCGCAGTTCCTCGGTGGCCGCGTCCGTGAAGGTCACCACCAGGATCTGGTCCACGGTCAGCCCCTTCTCCAGCAGCAGACGCACGAAGAGGCCGGTCAGGGTGTAGGTCTTGCCGGTGCCGGCGCTGGCCTCGATGAGGGTCGTGCCGTCCAGGGGGGCGGTGCAAAGGTCCATGGGCTCCATCACTGGGCGCCTCCCAGAATGGGGCCGTAGATTTCCTCGGCCACGTCCGCGAAGCGCTCCCAGTCCGGTTCGACGTCGCGGAAGAGGAAGGCCAGGTGCGGGTCGTCGCGCTCGGGGCTGACCATGTAGCCGCCTTCCCACTGGCGCAGGGCCTGCATCAATGCCTCGGGGCGCTCCTTGGGCTTGCGGCCCGTGAAGCGTGCCTCGGCGAAGGCCAGGGATGTCCGGGGGAAGAGAGGGATGGGGGTGCGCATGCCCTGCGTGTAGAGTCGCAGCAACCCTTCGAGCATGTTCCGGGCGCCCGGTGCCTCGGGTGCGGTGAAGCAGTCATCGGTGCCGATGTGTATGGACTGGACGGCATGGCCTGCGGCCGAGGCGGCCAGATGGCGGACCCACAGGCGGAGCATGTCCGGGCTTTTGGTCTTGGCCGGGCGGCAGGTCACGATGCGGTCGCCGTGGAGGTCGAGGCGTCCTGTGAGCGTGACCCTGCCCAGTGGCAGCTTCAGGTCGAGGCGCGCGGCCTTTTCGTCGCCGATGACGGCCCGTGCCTGGTCGGCCAGGGCGCGGATCTGGGAGCAGAGTTTCCGGCTCGCGTCGGTCCCGGCCTGGCCCGGAGGCAGGAGCTGCCAGGTCAGGAGCAGCCCCTCCAGATTGGCGGCGGGCTCGTCCAGGGCCGTGCGCAGGAGATCCTGCAAGGGGCCGTAGGCTTCGAGGCCCGTGGGCGCGGCCAGGGGCTCCTCGTCCATAAAATCGTCCTCGCCTCTGCCTGGGTCGATGCGCAGGGCGCGTAGCAGGTGGCGGCAGGGGTGGGTCAGGAAGCGCGTCAGCTCTTCGATGTCGATTTCGATGTCACGCTCCGCCTGTGCATCTTCGGGAGCATCGGTCGCGGGGAAAAATTGCCTGGACCGGTGCTCGGCAAACAGCGCCAGCGCCGCGTCGCGGTTCTGGGCAGAGTAGGAGAAAAGGCGCGACCCTGCGCTGAAATAGTCCGGATGGAAGGCCTGCAGCTTGTGCTTGAAAACAATGGCCTCCGAGGGTTTGCGGCCGTCAACCGTGCACCCTTTGTCCAGGAAATCGAGCAGTTCCGAGACCAGGACCGAGGGCGGCGCCACGGCATTGTCGGATTGGGACAGGCCGGGGTAGGTCAAAATGAGGCTGTCGCGGGCCGAGATGATGCTCTCCAGGAACAGGTAGCGGTCGTCCTCGCGCAAGGACCGGTCGCCGGGCCTCGGACGGGCGGCCATGAGGTCGAAGCCCGGGGGCGTGTCCTGGCGCGGGAAGGCCGTGCTGGTCAGGCCCGTCAGGCAGACCACCCGGAAGGGGATGGAGCGCATGGGCCTCAGGCCGCAGAAGGTCAGGCCCGAGGCCAGGAAGCCCGACTCGCCGCCGCTCTCGTCCAGCCGCTTGCGGATGAGATAGAGCATGGTCCGGGCGTCGGCCTCGAAGTCGCCCATCTCGCCGGTCAGGTCGGTCACGGTTCGGCGGATGGCCAGCAGATGCTCGGCTTGGGCTGGGTCCTGGGGGAAAAAGGAGCCCAGGATCCACAGCAGGCAGTCCCGCCAGTCGGAAGGCTTGCGCGTGTGATCCAACCTGGACCACAGGGTGGCGAGTTCGTCGATCCAGGCGGTCACGCGGCCCAGCAGTTCCTGCTCGGCCGAGCCGCGCAGCGCCAGGGGGGCGATGCCGCCCAGCGGGGCCGCCGCGCCGGTCATGTATCCGAGGAACAGGCGGGACAGGCCGCTCTCCCACGTGTTCTGGCCGAAATCCCCAAGCCCCGCATTCCTGCGGAAATTCCGATCAAGCCCCCAGCGCACGCCGGATGCGCGCACCCACTCCAGCACGCGCTGCGTATCGGACGCCTCCAGGCCCAGGCGCTGCCGCACTGGCGGGGCTTCGAGCAGGGCGCAGACGCGCGAGGCCTCGAAGCGGTGCTGTCCGAACTCCAGGAGTTCCAGGAAGAGGCGGATGGTTTCGGCAGCCCTGGTGGGCTTGCGGTCGGAGATGGAGAAGGGGACGGCGGCCTCGCCGGGGGTCCCGAACACGGCCTGGATGACCGGGGCGTAGGCCTCGATGTCCGGGTTCATGACCAGGATGTCCTGAGGGGTGAGGGACGGGTCCTTGGAGAGGAGGTCGAGGATCAGGTCCTGCAAAACCTCCATTTCGCGCAGGGGGCTGTGGCAGCAGTGGACCTGGATGGAAGTGTCGAAGAAGTGCGCTGTTTCGTCCCGGACGTTCAGATCAAGCAGGTCGGTCTGGAGTTGTCCGAGCACGGTGTCGGCGCCTGGTTCCTCGTACAGCCTCGTTTCCAGCGCGTCCCGGTCCATCAGCAGTTCCAGAAAGTCTTTCCCTACCGCGCCGAGACCCGCCAGCGGCATTGCGTCTTCGGGTCGTTCCGGGGAGGCGTGCTCTCCTGCGCGGTAGGCGCGCCGTCGTTCCCGATGCGTTAGAAGGTCGCCCCAGTACTTTCGGCAAGGGCTGAGCAAAAAGACGTGCACCTGGCTGTGCCTGGACAGGACTTTCAAAAGATCGAGATAGACCGGAGGCAGGGTCGGGATGCCGAAGACGCAGACGCGGGTGGGGAGTTTCGGCAGGGACGAGCCTTTTTCCAGCTTGGTGATGGTCCGTCGCAGCAGCGCCGCGCGATGCTCCCCGCCCATGTCCCGGATCAGTTCCCTCCATAGCCGGGCCTGCCAGGTTTCGCTGGCGATGTGGCTGGGCAGGAGGAAGTTTCCGCTCGGTTCATGGTTCTCCCAGCGTGCGGCCCACTCCGGCCGGAAGATGAGATACTGGTCGAAATGATAGGCGATGCGCTCGGCCAGCTGCACGGACTTGAGTTCCGAATCCTCGCGCACGTAGCGCGCCAGCGGCGCGAACTCCGGCTCGTCCAGCAGGCCGCGCAGCAGGTGCGTGATGCGCCACAGCATGCGCTCCTGGCTTAAGGGGTATTCGGGGGGCAGGTCGGCCCGCAGTTCCCGACAGAGTTCGTAGGCGAAACCGACGGGAAACGGGAACCGCACGCCCGCGCAGACCCCGTGACGGCGGGCCATCTGCATGGAGATCCAGCGCTGCATACCCCTGGACTGAACCAGGATGGTCTCCTGCTTCATGGGGTCCAACGGAATTTTTACGACCTCGGCCAGCAGTTCGGCCAGGTTCTCCAGGCGGTTGGAGGCGTGGAGGAGAAAGCCTTCCATGAGAGTCAGGACGCCGCCAATCCTACTTCGTTTTCGATGCCCGTGATGGCCGCGATGGAGAGTGTCAGGAAATCTCCCAGTTCCAGGCCGATCTTTTCGCATTCCTTGATGGTCTCGCGACAGACCGAGGCGGCGAAGGCCTTGTCCTTCATCTTTTTCTTCAGGCTCTTGGCCTCCATGCCCTGCATGCGCGTGGGGCGGACCAGGGCTGCGGTGTGGATGAGGCCGGTCACGGTCTCGCCGCAGCGCAGGGCGAAATCGAAGTCCGACTGCGGCAGATTGCCATTCATCTCGTTGTGGCGGGCGATGGCCAGCACGGCCTCTTCGGGTAGCTTGCCGGCCAGGGTTTCGGCGGTCAGCAGGCCGTGTTTTTCGGGGGTGTCCTTGGTCTCGGGATAGTCGAGGTCGTGCAGCAGGCCGGCCAGGCCCCAGGTTTCGGGGTCGTGGCCCAGGCGGGCGGCCAGGGCGCGCATGACGGCTTCGGTCTCCAGGGCGTGAACGACGAGGTGGTCGGGGGCGCTGGCCTTGATCATGGCCAGGGCTTCGGTGCGGTCGAGCATGTGTCCTCCGTGGTTTGGAAGGCAGAGAATTCCTGCATTTCCGCGCCGCGGTCAAGGATTCAGCAGCACGAAGTCCCGCGCTTGCCCGGCAGCCAGGTCTGGATGATGTACTCGGCGCAGCCCACGCCGGGCGTGACCGTGATGGCGTCGGTCGGGCAGTTCAGGGCGCAGGCCCCGCACTCCATGCAGGCTTCGCGGTCCAGGACCTCGGCCTTGCCGTCCCGCACGGCGAAGATGCGGTGCGGGCAGACCGTGGCGCACAGGCCGCAGCCCACGCATTTTTCGCGGTCATAGGCCAGGGTGGCCACGTTTTCGAGATGGCGGAAGTTTTTCATGTCGTCCTTACGTAAAATTGCCGATCACAAAGAGGATTGCGGCCAGGAGCGTGCCTGCGGCCTGCAGGGGGATGGCCTTGCGCATCTCCTTTTCCACGCCCGAGGGTGACGTGTAGGGCGTGGATCCCGTGAAATTGAGTCCCAACCACGAGGACATGACCACCGTCCACAGCCCCGCTCCCATAATCTGAGTCACGGACTGCTCGGGGAAAATGGCCGGCAGCAGCACGGCCAGGGCCAATCCAAGCCCGGCTCCGCCCAGGGAAAAGAGCCGCGTGCGCAGCGCGGGCAGGAGCAGGGGAAAGAGAACCGCGCCGGCGGCCAGGCCCAGGCCCGTTGCGCTCGCGGCCAGGATCCAGCGCTGCCCGATGGCCTGCATGGAAAAGTCCGGACCAATGAGGCTCAGCGCGGCCGCCACCAGGAAGGACGCGAGGATGATCTTCCAGCCCAGGACCAGTTCCACGGGGATGACGGCGGCGCGCTCCCGCATGGAGAAAGTCACCTCGCGCATGGCCTCGTCGATGCCGTGGTCGAGGTAGCGGGGCAGGTCTTCGGCCCGGACGGGCCCGAACACGGCTTCGAACCCGCAGGCCTTGCGCAGGTCGCGGGCCCGCACCCCGTTGGCCCCGAGCTGGGGCAGGATCAGTCGGCGATGGGACACGACGCGGTCGAGCCCGGTCTTATTTACCTGCTCGGCGATGCCGGCCGCGCTGAAGGTACCCTTGCCGCCCGCGCACCAGACGTTGATGCCGCGCGTGTCGACCACCAGCAGCCAGACGTCGCGTCCGGTCAGGGCGAAGCGAACCGTGTCGAAGGTCAGCTTGTAGTTGGCCGTGACGACCACCGGGGAGCCTGGGTCGGGAGCGCCCACGGCGTAGAGGCCGGGGTTGACGGTATAGTGGTTGCGGTCGAGGCCCAGCCGGGCGCGGCAGGTCCCGAGCCGGTCCTGCGCCGTGGGGCTGGTCCGCAGGCGTGGGATGCGCCCTGCGGCGGTGGGCGTGAAGGCTTCGACGTAGGGTTCGATGCGGTAGCCCGGAAGGTCGTCCACCCCTGCACCAGGGGCCGGCGGCGGGCCTCAGCACGCCCCCGGTGCCGGGGAGGGAGAGGGCGCGTCGAGGGCGCACGGATCTGAAAACGGGCCGGAAGGGGCCATGGGAAAGGGCTGCAAGGGTTTCATAATTTCCTAGAGTGCGGTGACGAGTTTTTTGAGTTCGGCCAGCCGGTCCTTGTCCGCGCAGTAACAGATCCGCGGCCCTTCGATCTCGCCTCGGATGAGCCCCGCCTCCTTGAGTTGATTGAGGTGCTGGCTGACGGTGGATTGGGCCAGGGGCAGGATGCTGACGATCTCGCCGCAGATGCAGCGGTCGACCTGCAGCAGGTGCCTGAGGATGGCCACCCTGGCGGGGTGACCCAGGGCTTTGCAGAGGGAGGCGAGGGCGTCGTCGTGTCTGTCCTGGCTCATGATCGGCTCCACTTATAAATCGTATTTCGTAAAAATACGATAAGCCGCTTTTTGCGTCAATCCCTGGCCGTGTATTGAATTTTCCCCCATCCGGGGGCATTATGCACAAACACATTCTCGAGGAGGCACTATGCGCTGGAAACAATTCTTCACCCCGGTTCAGTCCATGAATCCGGACGAGGCCCGGGCCTATCTGTCCGACAAGACCCTGCAGGAAGTGACCATTCTCGATGTGCGCCAACCCGGCGAATACGAAGAGGGGCACATTCCCGGCGCCAAGCTCGTGCCTATGGCCGTGCTGGCGGATTCCCTGCACGAGATCGACAGCTCCAAGCCCGTGCTCGTCTACTGCGCCATCGGCGGCCGCAGCCGCATCGCAGCCCAGACCCTGGCCGGCAAGGGCTATGACCAGGTCATCAACCTCTCTGGCGGTTTCAAGGCCTGGACCGGCCAGGCGGCCTACGGGCCCGAGGAGGAGGGCGTCGACCTTTTCGCCGAACTGGACAGCGCCGAGCAGATCCTGGCCACGGCCTATTCCCTGGAGGACGGGCTGCGCGATTTCTACCTGCGCATGCAGGAGCGGGCCTACGACGAGAAGCTCAAGAGCGTCTTCAGGCTGCTGGCCGACATCGAGATCAAGCACAAGGACCGGCTGTTCGAGGAGTACACCCGGTTGACGGGCAAGGACGACCGGGGGGCCTTCGAGTGCACCTTTGTCACCCCGCTCATGGAAGGGGGCATGACCACCCAGGAGTATCTGGAGCGCTTCAAGCCCGATATGGACAGCCCCGTGGACGTCGTGTCCATGGCCATGTCCATCGAGGCCCAGGCCCTGGACCTCTACATGCGCGCCGCCGTCTGGACCACGGACGACGAGAACCGCGCCATCCTGGAACAGATCGCCAGCGAGGAGAAGAGCCATCTGGCCCGTCTCGGCCAGCTGCTGGACGAAATGTACGCCGACGGCAAACCCTGATTCTCTCCAGTTTCCGAAACGCCGCAGCGCAAGGGCCCGTGTCGAAGTCGTACCGACTTTGCGCGGGCCTTTGCTGCGCTTGGGACGCGGCCCAGGCGCGCGGCGTGACCATGGGAGAAGATGCGTAAGTGCGTGGGAGAGGAATTGCGCACCGCGTACGGTCTTTGCGCGCGCATTTCGGATCAAAACTCTCATCATTCATCACTGCCGGATCAATATCATTGGAGAACGGGCAGTTGACCCTCATCGTGCGGCCAGGCACGCCCTTTGCTCAATGGATGCCAACGGCGACGGCCATGTGGTCGCCTGCCAGCAGACTTTCGGGGGTGTGTCATGAAGCAGATCTGTTACCTTTTCTGGATTGCCGGGATGGCGACTCTTGTTGCTTATGGCTGGAGCGATAATATCCTTAATCAGGTTTCCGAGGTGGTCCGATTCATGGGGCGGCTTGTGGCCTTCATGATGGTCTGACCCTCCTCCTCTCGCGTGTCCGCAGCCGGAAGGACCTGGCATCCTTCCGGCTGCGGGGTTTTTCTTCGCGCTTTTCCCTCCTCGGGGACGTTCGTCCGCACCATCCTGCTCCCGCGCTGTTGCGCTCCCGCACGGCCCGTTATAGGCCACGTCATGTCTGTCGTCTTCTTTTCCCCCGATCATGGGTCCTGGGTGCGCTACGAGCGGCCCGCGGCCGTATTCGAGGCGCATCGCCATGACGAGATTCCCGGCCTTCTGGCGCATCTCGAAGGCGAAGTGGAGCGGACGGGCCTGCACGCCGTCGGGTTTCTGGCCTACGAGGCGGGAAGCGCCTTCGATGCGGCCATGCCCGCCGCTCCCTGCACGCCCTTCCCGCTGGCCTGGTTCGGGCTCTACGGGCCGCCCCTGACCATCCATCTCGACGCCACCACTCCCGCTCCCGCCCTGGCCTGGACGTCCGAACTGAACGAACCCTCCCACTCCGGGGCGCTGGCCCGCATCCGCGAACACCTGGCCTGCGGCGAAACCTATCAGGTCAACTTCACGCACCGCCTGCGCGCACGCTTCGACGGGGACCCGTGGGCCCTCTTCTGCCGGCTCGCCGCCCGCCAGCCCTCGCCGCACTGCGCCTATGTCGACACCGGGGATTTCGCGGTGTGCTGCGCGTCGCCCGAGATGTTCTTCGAACGTGAGGGCGAGACGGTCCGGTCGCGGCCTATGAAAGGCACCGCGCCCCGAGGCCGATGGGCCGGGGAGGACAGGGCCATGGCCGAAAGGCTCATGGGTTCGGAGAAGGAGCGGGCCGAAAACGTCATGATCGTGGACATGGTGCGCAACGACCTCGGCCGGGTCTGCCGCCCGGGCAGCGTCCGAGCGCCCGAACTGTTCCGGGCCGAGCGCTATCCGACCCTGTGGCAGCTGACCTCCCTGGTCGAAGGAATGACAACGCTGCCCACGGCCGAGGTCATGGCCGCCCTCTTCCCGGCCGCGTCCATCACCGGCGCGCCCAAGGTCCGCACCATGCACCTCATCAACGAGCTCGAAGTCTCGCCGCGACGCATCTACACCGGCACCATCGGCGTCATGCTGCCGGGGCGGCGGGCCCGTTTCAACGTGGCCATCCGCACGGTCCTCGTGGACCGGAAGGCCGGGACGGCGGAGTACGGCGTGGGCGGGGGCATCGTCTGGGATTCGGCCCCGCGCGACGAGTACCGCGAAACCCTGCTCAAGGCGCGGGTGCTGGATGCGCCGGCGCCCGAATTTTCGCTTCTGGAGACCATGCGCTGGAGCCGGGCTACCGGGGTGTTCCTTCTGGAGGAGCATCTGTCACGAGTCGCGGAGAGCGCGGAGTATTTCGGCTTCAGGCTGGATGTCGAAGGTCTGCGGGCGGAAATCGAGGCTGCGGTCCGGAATGCGGACGGAACGGGCGGCGTGCTGCGGCTGACGGTCGCGGGCGGGTCGGTCGGGCTGGAGCCGCGGCCCCTGCCTGCGCCATGGCCCTGTCGTGTCGCCCTGGCGCGCACGCCGGTAGATTCACGCGACCCGTTTCTCTTCCACAAGACCACACGGCGCGCCGTATACGAGCGGGCCCGCGCGGAGGTTCCTGGGATGGACGACGCGCTGCTCGTCAACGAGCGGGGGGAGGTTACGGAATCGACCATCGCCAACCTGGTGTTCGAGCTGGACGGCGACCTGCTGACGCCGCCCCTTGAGAGCGGCCTGCTGCCGGGCACCCTGCGGGCCGCGTTGCTGCGGGCGGGACGCATCCGGGAGCGGGTCGTGCACGTGCGGGCACTGTCCTGGTGTTCGCGGATGTGGTTGATCAATTCCGTGCGGGGGTGGCGCAGGGCCACCCTGGCTGATCGGGACAAATCGTAGCGGGCCGCCCCAAGAAGGCCATCTGCTGCGTCAGCGAGAAAAGCCAGGATGCGCAAGACACTGCGCACCCTGGCTTTTTCGCTTCATGGAGTTTTCGCCCGTCGGCTAGTCGCCCTCGGGCGCTCCCCGCTGCAGCAGGGCCGCGGCCAGGCCCAGGGCCAGGAAGAGACCGTCGCGCACGATGTACCACGTCATGTCGCCAGAAGGCACGCCTCCGGACGTGAAGCACCCGCAGGACAGGTCGATGCCGCGCAGGCGGGCGCTGACGAGTGCCGCCAGGAACACGACGAGCATGGCGTTGGCCAGGAAGAGGGCGGGCTTCATCCAGACCCGGCACAAGAGCAGGGCGGCCACGACCAGTTCCAGCCAGGGCAGGGTCAGGGCCGTGAAATTGATGAGCGCGTCGGGCAGGATGAGGTAGTAGCTGATGCTTGCGGCAAAATCCGTAGGCGAAAGGATCTTCTGCGGCGCAGCGGCCAGGAAGACGAGGGCCAGGGCGATGCGCGTGGAACGGGCAAGGGACGCCGTGTTCATGACTGACCTCCGTCGTGTTCAGGGTTCCGCCCCGTGGCCGTGGGCAGGCCCTGTTCCTGCCACAGGGTCCAGCCGTTCAGCAGTTCGTGGACGTTTTCGATGCCCTGGGCCCGGAGAGCGTCGGCCAAGTCCGAGCTCAGGCTGCAGCGTTCGCCGTCGCAGTAGGTGATGACCGTCTTGCCCTTCAGACGTTCCCGGACGGAGGGGAAATTCTGTTCGAAAGCATGGAGGGGCAGGGAGAGGGCGCCCTGGACATGGCCTTCGGCATATGTCTCGGCGTCCCGGGCATCGACGAACACGGCCTGTCCGGCGGAGAAGATCGCGGCGGCGTCCTGCAATGAAATTTCTCCGCCGGCCGGGGCTGCATGGCCGACTTCGGCCGCGGGAACGGTCGCGTTGTCGGTGGGCGTGAAATCTTGCGATGCGTTGCCGGTATCGGCGGGCGTCGAGGAATCGGCGCCGACGTTCTCGGCGGGGGTGGAGTTGCCCGCTCCCGGCATCGTTTCCGCCGTTGTTTCGGCGGAGGCCGGCTGGGCTGCGGATGCGTTCTCCGCCAGGGAATCGGCGTCCGTCGGCGTTGTCTGGTTCTGTGCCGCGGGAGCCTGGGAGACGGGGGCGGCCGGTGCCTTTCTGGCCTCGACCAGCGGCAGACTGACGGGCCGTGAGGCGTTGAAGGCCAGCCCGAGGCCCACGGACAGGCCGACGGCGACCAGGGTCTGGAGGACGAAACGTGTGGATGCTTTCATGCCTGCTCCTGTATGGTTCGGCCTGTTCCTACGGCCTGAAGGCCTCCAAGGCAAGGGCGGCGTTCACTCTCCCCCGTGCGGACGGCCCCCCTCGGGCATCGTGCGATGGAATTCTCCCAGCAGCGTGTCCAGGGCCTCGGACAGCGCGTCCAGGCCGTCCCGGCACGAGTTCACCCGTCCGGTGGCCGCGACGGTTTCCAGGGTCATGGCCGTTTCGCGCAGTCTGTCCGCACCCAGGTTGGCCGAGGCACCCTTGATGCTGTGGGCCTGGGAAGCCAGAAGATCGAAATCTCCCTGCGACAGGGCCCGGCGCATGATGTCCAGGCGCCGCGCGGCATCGGCGCGGAACCCGCCGACGATGTCGCGGGCCAGGTCCTCGTCGTCCAGGATGCGGGCCATGAAGGCCTGCCTGTCCCAGACGGCCTGCCGCGCGTCTTCCGCGGCCGGGGCCTCGCGCGAAACCTGCCTGCGGCCCTCCCCGCCCGGTAGCCAGGCCTGCAGCGCCTCGGCCAGAGCCGTGAGGGCGATGGGCTTGGGCACGTAGTCGTTCATCCCCGCTTCGAGGCATTTCTCCTTGAAACCCGTCTGGGCGTGGGCCGTCATGGCGATGATCGGCACGTCATGGTCGAGGGCGGGGCCTGCGTGGTCGCGGATGAGGCGCGTGCACTGGAAGCCGTCCATGACCGGCATCTGCACGTCCATGAGCACGAGGTCGTAGGCCGTGCGGGATAGCGTCACCAGGGCCAGGGACCCGTTCTCCGCGGCGTCGGCCTTGATGCCCATGTTCGACAGGATGCCCAGGGCGACCTGCTGGTTGGTCACATTGTCCTCCACCAAGAGGATGCGGGCATTGCGGTCCGAGAAATTCGGGATGACCCGCCTGACCGCTTCCCGCGCCACATGCCGGGTGACGAAGGCCGGCTCCGCTCCCCTGCCCATGACGATGTTCAGGCAGGTCTTCAGTTCGCCGTGCAGGACAGGCTTGCACAGGTAGCCGGAGAAGCCCGCCTCGCGGAAGCGTTTGGCGTCGCCGCGCTGGCCCAGGGAAGTCATGAGCAGCGTGCGGGTGTGCCGGAACCTGTCGTCGGCATGGATGGCCCGCCCCAGGGATTCCCCATCCATGACCGGCATGCAGTGGTCGAGCACGGCCAAGCGGAAGGGGTCCCCCGCCGTGGCGGCCCGGGCCAGCTTGTCCAGGGCGCCCGGTCCGCCCTCGGCCTCGTCGGGGCGCATGCCCCAGGCCGAAAAGCGGGCCATGAGAATTTCGCGGTTGGTGACGTTGTCGTCCACGACCAGCACCCGCAGCCCTTCGAGTCCGCCGGGATCGAGGGCTCTGGCTCCCGCCGCAGTGGATGCTTCGAGCCGGACGGTGAACCAGAAGGTGGAGCCCCGGCCCAGGACGCTCTGTACGCCGATCTCGCCGCCCATGAGTTCGACGAGTTTCTTCGAGATGGACAGGCCCAGTCCGGTGCCGCCGAAACGTCTGGCGATGGATGCGTCCGCCTGGGTGTAGTCCTCGAACAGGCGCTCCCGCATGTCTTCGGGGATGCCGATGCCCGTGTCGCGGACGGCGAAGAGCAGGGTGATGGGCTCGGCGTCCTGCGGGCTCGCGGCGTGGGCCAGGGAGACGCGGACCTCGACCTCGCCCTCGGGGGTGAACTTGATGGCGTTGCCCGCGAGGTTGGTGATGACCTGGCGCAGCAGGGCGGGCTCGCCGCTGAAGTGCTCCGGGACGTCCGGGTCGGCGGAGCAGATGAACTCGATGCCGCTTTCCGCCGCCTTCACGGCGAGCATGGAGGCCACGTCGTCGAGGAGCGGGCGCAGATCGAAGTCCAGGCTCTCAAGTTCGAGGCGGCCGGATTCGATCCTGGAAAGGTCCAGGATGTCGTTGACCACGGCCAAGAGGGATTCCCCGCTGGATTTCAGGGTGCGTACGTAGCGGCGCTGCGTCTCGTCCAGCCGCGTGTCCATGAGCAGTCCCGTCATGCCGATGACGCCGTTCAAGGGCGTGCGGATCTCGTGGCTCATGCGGGACAGGAAATCGCTTTTGTCGCGCGCGGCCTGCTCGGCCCGCAGCCGGGCGTCGTCGAGTTCCAGGTTCTTGAGCTCCATCTGCTGGGCGAAGTCGTTGAGCCTTTGCTCGGCCTTCTTGCGGTCGGACACGTCGACGAAGCATTCCAGCAGCTTTTCCCGGCCTTCGATGATGACGCGCTTGACGGTCTTCAGGATGGCCAGCCGGCTGCCGTCGGCCCGGAGCATTTCTCGTTCCGAGTTCTCCAGCGTCATGCCCTGGTCGCAGACGGGGCATTTTCCCCTGGCCGACGGGCAGAGCAGTTCGTGGCAGCAGCGGCCGATCAGGTCCGCGGGATCGGCGCCGAAAAGGGCGGCCACGTGTTCGTTGGCGCGCTCGATGGCCCGCGTCTGGCCGTCGACGATGACCACGCCGATGGGCAGGATGTCCAGCAGGACGCGCTGCAGGTCTTCGCTCTCGCGCACGGCCCGTTCCATCCGGGAGCGTTCCGAGATGTCCTCCAGGGTCGCGATGGCGCCCGTTGGGGACTGTCCGGGCTGGATGGGTTTGAAGTTGGCGCGCAGAACCCGTGTCGCCCCGCCGGTCACGGACGTGTACTCCCCCTCGATGAACGCCGGCTTGCCGTTCAGGGCCCGCTCCAGTCCGGCGCGTGCGATGGGGGATTCCAGATGGGCGGCGCTGAAGCCGATCAGTCGGTCGCGGGTTGAGGACATGAGTTCCACGACCACGTCGTTGCAGTCGATGATGGCGCCTGCGCTGTCGAACAGGATCATGCCCAGCGGCGATTTCTCGAAGATGATGCGGTGTTGCAGCTCGCTTTCGACCAGGGCCTGCTCCACGGCCTTGCGGCGGGTGATGTCGGTCATGAACCCCTGGTAGAGGTTCACACGGCCGTGCTTGTCGCGCATGGCCCTGGCGTTGCTCGAAACCCAGAGGGTCGAACCGTCGCGGCGTTTGAATCGGCATTCGTAATTGATGAGCCGGCCGTCGGACTCCATCCTGAGGATGAACTCGTCCCGATCTTCGGGGGCGAAATAGATCTGCGCGGCGATGTCCGTGATGGATCGGACCATGTCCGCCGGAGAGTCGTAGCCGAACATGCCGGCCATGGCCGGGTTGACGGCCAGGAAGCGGCCGTCCAGGGTCGACGTGTAGACGCCGATGGGGGCGTTGGCCAGGACGTCGTCGCTGTCGAAGCCGTCGGCGGAGCCTTGCGTGACGCGGCGGGCGAGGAGTCTTTTGAGCATGCGCGGTGCCGTTCTCGTTGTACTGCGTTCCGGGGGATACAGGGCTTTGGGTGCGTCGCTTTCGGCGTTCTCGGGCGTCCGGTCTAGATGCGGACGTAGGTGGCCGGCGCCAGCTGCTGCAGCGGCAGGCCCGTCCCGGCCAGGCTTTCCGAGTGGCCGATGAAGAGGTGTCCGCCGGGTTCGAGGTGGTTGCAGAACTTCTGCACCAGCTCGTTCTGGGTCTTCTTGTCGAAATAGATCATCACGTTGCGGCAGAAGATGAGGTCCATCTTCTCCCGGAACTGGAAATTGTCCATGAAGTTCAGACGCCGGAAGCTGACCGTCTCGCGCAGTTCCGGCGCGATGCGCACCATCCGCATGTTCTTGTCCTTGCTGCGCAGCAGGTACTTGCGGCGGAATTCCACCGGGATGGTGGCGATCTTCTCCTCTTCGTAGACGGCCCTGGCGGCCTTGTGCAGGATGTCGGTGGAGATGTCCGTGGCCACGATGGAGAAGCGCAGGGGACTGACCCGCTCGTGATAGTCCATGAGGGTCATGGCCGTGGTATAGGGCTCCTCGCCCGACGAGCAGCCGGCGTTCCAGACGGTGAAGACCCGTCCGGCGTTTTTTTTCTGCCACTGGGGCAGAATCGTCTGGGACAGGAATTCGAAGTGCCTGGGCTCGCGGAAGAAGCTCGTGGTGTTGGTGGTCACGGC
Organism: Desulfomicrobium escambiense DSM 10707; assembly: GCF_000428825.1. Classification (NCBI taxonomy): domain Bacteria; kingdom Pseudomonadati; phylum Thermodesulfobacteriota; class Desulfovibrionia; order Desulfovibrionales; family Desulfomicrobiaceae; genus Desulfomicrobium; species Desulfomicrobium escambiense. The sequence goes on from NZ_AUAR01000028.1 coordinate 20,951, forward strand.
GTCGACCATCTGGGGCAACTCCACCTCGAGCCCTTTGAGGGACTGTAGGTACTCCAGGTACTGTCCGTAGGAGCGCATGTTCAGGGTGCGTAGGCGGCGCTGCAACCTGGCCTGGAGCATGGTCTTCTTGGCCTGGGTGATCTTGATGCCCAGTTCCGAATAGATGAACTCGCTGAACTGCTTCAGTTCCCGGTCCGTCATCAGGGGGGCGTTCTGGCCGCTTGCGTCGTACATGGGTCAGTTGCTCAGGGCCGCGATGTCGAGAATGAGAGCCATGCTGCCGTCGCCCTTGATGGTGGCCCCGGAGATGCCGCGCACGTCGCGGTAGACCTTGCCCAGGCTCTTGATGACGGTCTGGTGCTCGCCGATGACCCTGTCCACGACGATGCCGACCCTGCTGCTCTGGGAATTGCAGACCACGACCTGCTCGATGGGCGGCCGCTCGCCGGGGATGTCGAAGTTCGTGCGCAGGCTGACCCAGGGTACCATCTGTCCGCGCAGGTTGATGAAGGTCGCGCGCTCCCCGTCCTGGCGGATGAGCTCCACGCACTCCTCCACGGCGGCCAGCGGCATGATGAAGTAGCTCTCGCCCACCTGGACCTGCAGGCCGTCGATGATGGCCAGGGTCAGGGGGATGCGCACGGACACCGTCGTGCCTTCGCCCGGCGCGCTGTCCAGGGACACGCGGCCGCGCAGGGCGTCAATGTTGCGCTTGACCACGTCCATGCCCACGCCTCGCCCCGAGACGCTGGTGATTTTCTCGGCCGTGGAGAAGCCCGGTGCGAAGATGAGCATGAGGGCGTCCTTGTCGGAGATCTGGGCGTCGGCGGCGATGAGTCCCTTCTCCACGGCCTTGGCCCGGATACGGTCGGGGTCGATGCCCGCGCCGTCGTCGATGATGCGGATGAGCACCTCGCCGCCCGAGTGTTCGGCCGAGAGCACGATGCGTCCCTCGGGGTTCTTGCCGCGCGAGGCGCGTGTCTCGGGGCTTTCGATGCCGTGGTCGATGCTGTTGCGGAGCAGATGGACCAGGGGGTCGCTCAGGCGCTCGATGACGGTCTTGTCGAGTTCCGTTTCCTCGCCGTGGGTTTCCAGGGCGATGCGCTTGCCGAGCTCCTGGGACAGGTCGCGCACCAGGCGCTTGAAGCGGCTGAAGGTCGTGCCGATGGGCAGCATGCGGATGCCCAGGGTGTTGTCGCGCAGTTCGTCGGACAGGCGCTCGATCTCCTCGGAGATGGCCTGCAGCCGCGGGTCGTTCTGCTCGCTGGCGAACTGGGTCAGCCGGGCCTGGGCCGTGACCAGCTCGCCCACCAGGTCCACCAGGAAGTCGAGCTTCTGGGCCGGCACGCGGATGCTCGAAGCCTGGGCCTCGGCGCCGGTCGCCTGCTTGAGGCGCTTGACCTCCTGCTGCTCGGCCAGGGCCGCCTCGACCTGGCTGCGGCTGACCAGACCCGCCTCGGACAGGAGCTGGCCGATGGGCTTGCGTTCCAGGAGGATGCGTTCGAGGGCGTCCTTGGTGATGTCGTTCTTGTCGACCAGGATCTGGCCGATGAGCTGGTAGGACTCCTCGTCGATGGTCTGGCAGCTGCCGACCTTCTGGATGTCCAGCTCGCAGTCCTCCTCGACGAAGATGAAGACGTCGCGGATCTCGTCCTCGCTGCGGGTCGTGGTCAGGATGACGTCCCAGAAGACCATGCACTGCTCGGGATCCAGGGCGGCAAGCTCCGGGATGTCGCGGGTGTGCATGATGACGTGGTGTTCGCCCATCTCGCACAGCTCTTCGAGCAGCGCGGCCGGATTGGTGCCGGTCAGGAAGATGTTGCGCGCCGGGACGAAGCGGATGCGCCAGGCGGCCAGATCCGGGGCGCTCTCGCAGCAGGGGGCCTCGCCTGCTTCCGGGGCGGCCGGGGGCTCCTCCGCGGCCGGGGAGAGGGCCTTGAGGCCGACGATGACCTCCCTGGCCCTGGCCTCGCCGCCCTGGTCCTCGCCTTCGAGCATGGCCAGGATGTGGTCACGGGCCAGCAGGGTCAGGTTCAGGAGTTCCTTGGACACGGCGATCTGCCCGTTGCGGGCCAGGTCGAAGACCGTCTCGACCTCGTGGGTGAAGGAGGCGATGTCCTCGAAGCCGAACATGGCGCCCGAACCCTTGATGGTGTGCATGGCCCGGAAGACCCTGTTGATGACTTCCGAGTCTTTCGGGTCCTCCTCCAGTTCGAGGAGGGAGGACTCCAGTTCGCTGAGCAGTTCGAAGGCCTCTTCCCGGAATGCCTGCCGGTTCAGTTCTTCTCTGGACATGGGCGATCCTTGGCTCAGGGTTTTCAGCGCAGCAGTTTCTTGGCCACGGCGAGGAGCTGGTCCGGTTTGAAGGGTTTGACGATCCAGCCCGTGGCGCCGGCGGCCTTGCCCTGTTCCTTCTTGTCGGCCTGGGATTCCGTGGTCAGCATGACGATGGGAACGAACTTGTACTGGGCGTTGGCCCGCACGTTGCGGATGAATTCGATGCCGTCCATGTTGGGCATGTTGAGGTCCGTGACGATCATGTCCACGGGTCCGGACAGTTTGGCCAGGGCGTCCTTGCCGTCGCAGGCCTCGATGACGGAGTAGCCGGCGTCCTTGAGGGTCAGGCTGACCATCTGCCGGACGCTGGCCGAGTCATCGACCGTCATTATTGTCTTGCTCATACGTGTTCCTCGATTCGGGTCGATATTTCCTTGATCAGGCTGTCGGCGCCCACGCTCGCCGCGAGTTCGACGAGCCCGTCGGGCAGGGGCAGGAAGCCGATGCGCCGGGACTGGTCCTTCAGCAGGGCGTGGAGCATCTGGACGAAGGACAGGTCGAACCTGTCCGCCCCCCGGAGGTCCAGGCTGAAGGGCTCCGGAGCGGCCAGGCGGGCCATGAGTTCCGCATGGATCTGCGTGGCGTGTTCAAGGGTCAGGCTGCCTTCGAGCCGCAGGACCGGATGTTCCGGGGTGCCGTGGATGGTGCTCGCGAACATGGGGGCTCCTTCGGGTTAGAAAAGTTCCACGTTGTCGCCGAAATCCTCTTCGGGATCGGCGGTCTTCTCGGCCTTCCGGGGGGGCTTTTCCGCTTCCGGGGCATCGAAGAGCTCGACGTTGCCGTCGTCGAAGAGTTCGACGTTGTCGTCTCCGAAGAGTTCGACGTTTTCGTCCCCGAAGAGCTCCACGCCGTCGTCGCCGAAAAGTTCCGCATCGCCGTCCGCCGCATGGTGCCCGAGCACCGCGAGGTGCACGAGACGCTCGCTGTCCATGGTGTAGCGGGACAGCTGCTCCTTGAGCTTTTCGGGCTGGCGGGCGGCGTCGAGTTCCGGGCCGAAGGGGGTGAAGCCGCGCTCGAGCTCCAGGATGCCCTTTTCCAGCTCCTGCAGTTGGTTCGAGACCGTCTCGTGGAAATGGATGGAGGAGGTCAGGGTGCGGATCTGGACGATGAGTTCCCTGCCCAGGCCGGAAAGGTGGCCGATATCGCGCCCGAGTTCCGCGTCCAGGGAGGCCAGGCGGCCCAGGACCGACTCGAAGCGGTCCTGGATGCCTCCGACGAGTTCGGTCACGTCCGACGAGCGGGCCAGTTCGGACAGCCGGTCGGCCAGGGTCGAAATGTGGTTCAGGATCGTGGCCACTTCGCCCGTGCGGGTCCGCGCCTCCACCGAGAGGTTCTGGATTTCCATGGCGATGACGCCCAGCGTGCGGCCCAGGTCGCCGGTATGGGCCGCCTTGACGCGGGCATTGAGGGCGATGAGCTCGATCTCGGCCCCGATGTCCTCGATGCCGTGCACGAAGGAGCTGACCGTGGAGATGGTCTCGGCCATGCCGGACATGGTTCTGGACATGTCCGCCACATGGCTGCTCGACATGCGCATGGCGTCCATGACCTGGGCGATCTGCCGGCGGATGGAGTCGAGGACCGACGGGCCTCCCTGGTCCGCGTAGGCCACGGCGGCAATCCTGTCGCCGAGCCCGCGGGTGTTGTCTGCGATGGAATTCAGGTTGCTGATGAACTCCTCCACGGCCTGGCGGAACATCTCCTCGGCCTGGCGCAGCAACGGGGCCTGCAGCCGCAGGACGTCGCGCACCCAGGCGCCCATCCCGACCATGTCGCCGTCTGCGGGCAATCCGCGGATCTCGCTCTCGGCCTGGGCCAGGATTTCCTCGACGTGCTCGACCTGCTGACGGGTGATGTCGTGGAACTGCACCGAGGCGATGACGTGTCCCATGCTCTCGGTCACCTGGCGCGACCCCTTGGCCAGGTCCACGACCAGGGCCGCGGAATCCGTGCGCATGGTCTCCAGTTCGGCGATGCCCGAGAAAAGCTGCGCGAACATGTCCTTGACGACTTTCTCCTGCGCGGAAATCTGCCCTCTGCTGCGGTCCAGGGACGAGGCGACCTGGTTCATGAGCAGGGCCGAGTGTTCGCCGATCTTGGCCGTGTGCTCGTCGATGACGTTTCCCAGGGCCTTCACGTCGTCGGCCAGGGTGATGAAGCCCGAGCCCGAGGCGCCGAGGCGGGCGCTTTCGATGCGCGTCGTGATCTCCAGGACCTTGAGGGTCCGCACCAGGGGGGTGAAGCGGGCCATGGCCTGGTCCAGGGTGCGGATGAGCCCCAGGACCTCGGTCATGCCCTGCAGTTGCTGCGTCGCGGAAACCGAGGAGAACACGGCTTTGGCTTCGGCCGTGTGCTTTTCGAGTTCCGCGATGGCCGCGTGGAGGGCGCCTTCGCCCACGGACGAGGCCATTTTCGTGGCCGTCGAGGAGAATGTGTTCGCCTGGGAGTTGATGCCGAAGACGGTGGTTCCCAGCCGAAGAAAGTCATCCTCCCGGTCCTTGATCACGCTGGACAGGCGGGGCAGCAGTGCGGGCAGGCCGCGGGCGCATTCCACCAGGACGGGGCCTAGGGCGTTGGGTGGGGGGGCTGTTTCGTTCGACATGAACCAATCCTTTTCACGAAGCGGGCCGCGCCGCAAGGCCCGGCCCGCAGTGTTTCAGTCGGGAGCGTTGTCCGGTTCTTCCAGGGCTTCGAGCAGATGGAGTTCTTCGGACGAGAAGACCTTTCCGATGTCGAGGATCATGATGAATTCCTCGTTCTGCTTGCCCATGCCTTTGATGAAGTCTGCGCGGATGGACGTACCCATGCGCGGCGGCGGGTTGATCTGGTCGCTGCCCATCTCGAAGACTTCGCGCACGGAGTCCACGATGGCGCCCATGTGGCTCTTCTCGCCCTCCACCTCCACGTCGACGATGATGATGCAGGTGTTCACCGTGTCTTTGACCTTGGGCATGTCGAACTTGATGCGCAGGTCCACCACCGGCACGGCGTGGCCGCGCAGGTTGATGACCCCCCGCATGAAGGGCGGCGTCTTGGGGATGCGGGTCACGGGCACGAGTTCAATGACCTCGCGCACGGACCCCGTCTCCAGGGCGAAGACCTCCTCGCCCAGGCCGAAGGTCAGATATTGCTGCGTCGTGTTGTCGCTCATGAGTTACCTCGGCCCTGGTTAGAAGCGTTCGAATTCGTCGTCCTCGTCGTCGCGGCCCATGTCCAGGGCCAGGCCCGCACTCGCGCCCTTCTGGGGCAGGGCCTTGGCCGGCTTCCTGGCTGGCTGGGGCTTGCCGCGGCGTGCGGCCTGGCGCGTGACGCGGGCGACCGTGGCGCCGAGATGGAAGAAGGAGATGGTCGACTGCAGCTGTTCGGCCTGGCTGGACAGCTCCTCGGAGGTGGAGGCCATCTCCTCGGAGGCCGAGGCGTTCTGCTGGATGACCTGGTCGAGCTGCTGCAGGGCCTTGTTGATTTGCTCGGCGCCGGCGTTCTGCTCGTTGCTGGCCGCGGAGATCTCCTGCACGAGTTCGGCCGTGCGCTGGATGTCCGGGACGAGCTTGGTCAGCATCTGCCCGGCCTGGTCGGCCACGGACACGGTGGAGGAGGACAGCTCGCTGATCTCGGCCGCGGCCGTGCCGCTGCGCTCGGCCAGCTTCCTGACCTCGGCCGCGACCACGGCGAAGCCCTTGCCGTGCTCTCCGGCGCGGGCCGCCTCGATGGCGGCATTGAGGGCCAGAAGGTTGGTCTGGCGGGCGATTTCCTCGACGATGGAGATCTTCTCGGCGATGTTCTTCATGGCGCCCACGGCCTGGACCACGGCCTGTCCGCCGGCCTGGGCGTCCTGGGCTGCCTTGAGGGCGATCTTCTCGGTCTGGGTGGCGTTGTCGGCGTTCTGGCGGATGTTGGAGCTCATCTCCTCCATGCTGGACGAGACTTCCTC
>NZ_AUAR01000029.1 GCF_000428825.1 Desulfomicrobium escambiense DSM 10707
ACCAAGTGCTCATTACGGACCATTTTATGAGTGTGCCGGGCGTGTCGTATCATCGAGTGCGCGGCGTTCTTCAGGCGTGCGCCATATCGGAATATCACGCCAAGCCAGGGCAGATTTTTATTCGAGACGAGGGCCAGTACAACCGAAAATCTTACGGGGTTGTGCGCTGATTGGTCAGTTCTTCATTTTGAAAAACGACTCATGGAAATTCAGTTTTTCAAAAATCCCTGTCGGGGGGGTAAACTGAATAACTGTAAAAACTGTAAAAACTGAAAAACTGAAAAACTAAGTCATTACATTGAGTTAGAGATTTTCGAGGGCCAAGTCAGTTTTTCAGTTTTTCAGTTTCCCCCCCCCCTCTGAAAATGAAAAACTGGCGAAAAACTGGCCAGGGAGAGTGACCTCTTCCCCATTGGCGAAACCATTCACGGGCGGCGCTGACCGACCCCACACGATAGGAAAAAAAATCATGAGCTACTTCGAAAAACTCTTGGCCACGGAATTGACCCTCAAGCCCGGAACGGTTCAACACGTTGGCGTCTTTCATGACGACGACTGCGGAATCTTCGCTGGCGGCCCCTGCACCTGCGACGCTGACGTGAAGGTGCTGGACGGGCCGATGCCTTTGAAGTGGTCCCAGGACTTCCGGCGGCGGTGCCGGGAGAGGCGCAAGGCCAAGGCCAAGGCGAACCGCCAATGAGCGACCCTTTCACCCGGCTACCTCTCCCCGACGACCGCGACCAGCTTTTGAAGGTCGCCCACTTGGCGGCCCTGGCCAGGGAAAACGGTATCCACTTCCAAGTGGTCGGTGGCTGGATCTTGCCCACCACGCCCTTGCCCTGGACCCCTGAGCGGGCCACTGCGCTACGCCGGACCCTGCACCACGTCGAACGGTGCCGGGGCTTCCTGCAGGCTCACAGCGAGGCGTTCCCGGTCATGCCCAAGGCCGAGGCCGAGAAGTGGCTGGCCGACCTGCACCGGCACCATGGAGCGGCTCTCCCCTGCTGGTGGAGCAAGGCCGTGGTCGGGATTGCTGAACAGATTCAACGAATGGTGGAGGTCTGAAAATGTCTGCTGTTTGGATGCCGGCCGCACGGCTGGTTGAGATCGTTGGCGATGGTGCGGCCCTGGTCCTACTGCGGGCCTACGGCGGCCGGGCGCTCTATCTGCGCAGGCATGAACCGCATCCCGACCTAGTGGCCATGGTCGGCATCGAGGCGGCCGAGGCCTTGACCCGGGAGATGGGTGGCACGGACGTGCTGTTCCCGTCCTGCGCGGTCCGACCGGCGACGGCGAAGGAACGGCTTGCTCCGCTACTTGAGGCCGGAATCAGTGCCCGTGACGCGGCGAGGCAGGCCGGATGCTCAACGCGGTTCGCTTCCGAGGTCCGCAAGGATCTGGGACTGTCCAGGCCACGACCGAAGAGGCCGAAGGCTGCCCGGGCGCTGATCGAAGGCATGATTCGGGCCGGGCGCAAGGACGCCGAGATTGCCGCGTCGTGCGGGGTGACGTGCAAGCACGTATGGTGCGTGCGGCTGGCCCTCCAGCGCCGCGCGCAGGCCTGACCCAGGAAGCCGCTGAAAAGCGGCTTTTTTCGTGCCCCCTGTGCGGCCCGCTCCGGGGCGCGTCCAGGCGGGTGGCCCATTGGTCAGGCAATGGCCCTGCGAGGCCACGGTGGGCGCGTGGCGAGGCGAGGCGCGGGCCTGCGAGGTGCGGACGATCCAGACCGGGGGGTGCGAAACTTGGGCGCCTTCCGCCTAAGACCGGCGTGCCCTCTACAATTTTTGCGTTGTCAAAATCAGGGCGGTTTTGGGCGGCGCCGCAGAAGGCGAGAAGGTGTTTGAGGCGAAGGTGAATCCGATGACAGTCACCATGAAGGCGTCGAGAATTCAAAGTGTAACAAATGTTACACCACAAGAAAACCTAGACGTCCCAACGGTTAAGCCTGGCCACACTGGCCACAAAATAAGCCCGGCAGAGATCGTGGAGGAGGTCGGGCGGCGACCCCGCGAACGAGTTCAGGGGAGTTGAACACGTTTGATCTGTTGCACAAGGGCCTCAACGAACGGAGGCCCTTTATGACTGAAAAAAAAATCCATGGAATCAGGCTGACCCCTGCCACGGCCAAGCGCTTGAAGGTCGAGGCCGCCAAGGCTGGCCTGCCCCAGGGCGAACTGCTGGAAGCTCTCCTCATCTTGGTGGAGCGCGGACAGTTGACCGAAGTGGACCTGGCTCGCGCCATGACGGAACACCACATGCGCGGCCACAGCCTCCCGCAAGGTGGCCCCCGATGAGCGTCCGACTCTCAGCCCGCGAACTCTGGAACCGTGCCGAGTCCGAGGCCCTGGCCCGCGTCAAGAACGGCCAGCCCGCACAGATCAGCCCGGGCATGGCCTACAACGCCGCCAAAGACGAGGCCACGGTTTTTGTGCTCGACGCGATTGGCGGATGGTTTGGCATTGACCCGAAGGAGTGGGTGCCTGCCTTCGCAGCGATCAAGGCGAAGACCATTCATCTGCGTGTCAACTCACCGGGCGGATCTGTTTTCGACGCGGAGTCCATGCGCACTATCGTTTCGCAGCATCCGGCGCGGGTGATTGCCCACATTGACGGCTACGCGGCCAGCGCCGCCGCTACTTTGGTCACAGCGGCCGACGAGGTGGAAATTTCCTCCGGTGCCTACATCATGGTCCACGACGCATGGGCCTGTGGCATGGGCCGGGCCGAAGAGCTGGAGAGTTGCGCGGCGCTGCTTCGGAAGACCACGGCAGGCATCGCAGCCGCCTATGCCCGGCGCACCGGGAAGCCCTTGGCGCAGGTCAGAAAGTGGATGGCTGACGAGACATGGTTCTCCGCTCCCGAGGCCCTGGAGCATGGGTTTGTGGACAAGATCTATGTCCCTGGCCCGGCCGCGTCCTCGACAGGCACCGACAAGGCCAAACGCGAACGCGCCCTGCAGCTCGCGGCCCTTCAAGCGAAAATTTAACCGAACCGAAAGGAGCTTTGAAAATGAACCTCGACGCACTTGTCACCAGGCAGACCCAAATCATGGACCAGGCCCGCGCCCTGCAGGAAAAGGACAACTTTTCCGACAGCGACCAGCGCAAGTTTGACGCCCTCATGAAGGAGGCCAACGCGCTTGCCCAGCAGGCAAGCAACTATCGCAAGTTGAACGGCCTCTCCGACCCCCAGGACGCCTTTTTCGTGGCCGGCAGTGCCAGCGACGTCGGCATTTCCATCGGCAATCAGCCCCGCGTCTACAAGAACCTGGGTGAGCAGATGCTCGACGTCATGGCCATGACCACGGGCACGGACATGCGGGCCAAGAGCGCGGCCGCTGAAAGGTATCAGCAGATCGTCAACGCGGCTGGCGGCAATACCAGCACCCCCTCCGAGGGCGGTTATCTGGTGGAGACTGACAAGGCGGCCGACATCGCCACCACGGCCATTCAGACCGGCGTCTTTTCGTCCCGGTGCTCCATCCAGCCCATCGGCCCGAACGCGGACAGCTATTCCTACTTGGCCGCGGATGATCGTGACCGCTCGGATGGCAAAATCAACGGCGTGAGCGTCTACCGCAAGGGCGAAGCGGATCTGATGCAGGACGGCGGCAAGGCGAAGCTGCAGGAACGCGAGTTGCGCCTGGAAGATTTGTATGGCTTGGTCTACGTCACGAACCGGATGCTCAGGGACGCGCCGGCCATGGCCGCCTATACGAAGCGCGTGCTTCGCCAGCAGCTTTCCTTCCGTCTGGATTCCGAGATCTGGTCCGGCAACGGCGCGGGGCAGTGCCTTGGCGTCATGAATTCCAATCTGCCCGTGACCGTGGCCAAGGAAACCAGCCAGACTGCCGGCACGATCGTGGCGGAAAACGTCGTCAAGATGATGGGCCGATTCAAGGGCAACCTGCGCAGCGCCTGCTGGTTCATCAATCAGGACTGCCTGCCGCAGTTCCCGCTGATGAAGATCGGCGACACCCCGGTCTACACGCCCGACTTCCGGGGCAATCCCTTCGGCGCTCTGTTCAGCTTGCCGATTGTGCCGGTGGAGTTCTGCGCGACCTTGGGCAACCTCGGTGACATCGTGTTGGCCGACTGGTCGGAATATTTGCTCGTAACCAAGGGCGGAGTCGAGGAAGCCGAGTCCATCCACGTGAAGTTCCTGACCGATGAGACGGCTTTCAGGTTCATCATGCGGAACAATGGGCAACCGATGCACGACAAGCCCATCACGCCCCTGAATGGCACAAACACCCTTTCCCCGTTCGTGACCCTGGCCGCGCGGACCGAGTAGGAGGACGCCATGAATATATCTGAACACGTCAAGATCGTTGAGGCCATCGCCCCCCAAGTGGGGGCGGCCATTACCGGCGACTACATATCCTTGAAAAAGGCCGGGCACGTCACGGTGCTTGTCCACGTCGCGCAGGGCCACGCCGACCCGGTGGCCATCAGCATCGAGCAGGCAACGGCCGTTGCGGGCACCGGCTCCAAGCCCCTGGCCAACGCGGTGCCCATCTATCTGGTCGCGGACGCGGCCACGTCGGACGCATGGGTGCGGCAGGATGACGACGTGGAGTACACGACCAGCGCGACCTTGAAGCACAAGCTCGTTGCGTTCGAGATCGACGCCAGCGCCCTGGACGTTGCCGGCGGGTTCGACTGCGTTTGCGTGAAGACCGCCGCGAGCAACGCCCTGAACGTGACCAGCGCGGTCTACCTACTGTCTGATCTGCGCTACGGCGTCGGTGCGTCGGCCATCGTGGACTAAGAAATTTCTTGCGCTGGCCCTGCAGTTCGGCGCTGGAATGTCCTGTTACCTCGGACACATCAAACCGAGGCGCGGCGCTTGGAGCAAAGCGCGCAGGTTTGAGCCCGCCCTGGAGAAATCTGGGGCGGGTTTTTTTCAAAAAAAAAGCAACAATAGGAGTGAGCCGTGGCTATCCGAATTCCCGGCATATTTGTTGAAATTCAGGGCGACTACAACCAACTTCGGGCGGACTTGAACACCGCGCGCGGCATCGTGAACGGGGCGGCCACGGATATGTCGAACGCCCTGAACAACGCCCTCTCCCCGCGTCAGGCAGGCAACGGCATCAACGCGCTGATTGCGGACTTGTCCAAGCTCAACAACGCGTCGAGGCTGACCGGCAAGGAATTCGACGCCCTTGGGGTGGACCTCGGCCAGTTGCAGCGGCTCACGGGGTTGACAGCGGCCGAGTTCTCGCAACTTCAGACGCGGATGCTGCAGACGAAAGCGGCCCAGGTTCAGGAACGGGCGCTGCGGTCGGTTGCCCAGGCCGCTGGACTGACCCGCCACGAGATCCAGCGTCTAGGCGCCCAAATGGGCGTGGACGCCCTGGCGGTCAAGCGCGTGTCCGACTCCATGAGTGGCGCGGCCGATTCCGCGGGCATGTTGGGCGCGGCCGCGCGCGCTGCGTTGGCATATTTGTCCGTTGACGCCGTGGTGCGATTTGGCGGCGCAGTCCTCAATGCCGGAATTGCCATGGATTCGCTGCAGCGTTCATTCGAGGCCATCACGGGAAGCGAGGCCGGCGCCGCGGAACTTATGGGATGGCTCCGGGACGAAGCAAGCCGACTCGGACAGAACTTCTACGAACTGGCCCCGGCCTTCAAATCACTGACGGCGGCCGCCCGAGGAACGACGCTTGAAGGCGAGGAAACCCGCAAGATATTCTCGGCAGTCACGGCCGCGTCAACGGCGTTGGGACTTTCCGTCGACCAGACAAAGGGCACCTTGCTTGCCATGGAGCAGATGATTTCGAAGGGCACCGTGAGCATGGAAGAACTGCGCAGGCAGTTGGGCGACCGACTTCCGGGCGCGTTCCAGTTGGCGGCCAAGGCCATGGGCGTCTCGACGGCCGAGCTCAACAAAATGGTGGCTGAAGGCCAAGTCATGGCTGACGATCTGCTTCCGAAGTTGGCGGCCGAGCTCCAGCGCGTCTACGGCCAAGCAGCCCAGACGGCGGCCCTGGAAACCGCACAAGCTGCGGTCAATGGCCTGTCCGAGGAATGGACCGACCTGAAGAACAATATGTTCCACAGCGAGTCGGCCGTGGCAGGAATCAACCTTGTTACGCAGGCCATCGCGGGCTTGAACAGCATGATTTCCCAGGTCCAGCAAGGCAAGACCCACTGGATCTGGGACGGGCTCCAGATGGAGCCTATGGACCCGAGCCGATACCGCGGCAAGGTCAACCGTGATATGGTCATGCCCGCTTATACTCCCCCGGCGGCGACCGTGGAGGCTCCCAAGGCCCAAAGCAAATCTGAAAAGGCGGCGGCTGACCGGGCCGCGAAGGCGGCCGCGAAGGCCTACGAGAAGATGCTGGAGGACGGCAGGAAGGCGGCCGAGGCCGTCGACGCATGGGGTGAGAAGTACGAGGACGCGCGCGTGCGTGCCATCGCGGATTCAGTGGCCGCGAACCAGCAAGCCCTGGAAAAGGACCTGCAGCTTGTGACCGAGTTCGCCGACCGGTTCAAGGCCGTGGTCCTCGGGGAGACGGAATTCAAGCTGGACCAGATTGACGCGCAGGCGGCCGCCTACATCAAGGCCGGCGCGGACGAGGTGGCCGTGGCCCGGTGGGTGGCCGCCGAAAAGTTGGCCATATCGCGCGACTGGCAGGATGGTGCGGCAAGGGCGCTGCAGGCCTATTCAGACGAGGCCACGAACGCAGCGGCGGCCGTCGAGGACGTCATGGGCATGGCCTTCCAGGGCATCGAGGACATGGTTGTCGAGTTCGTGAAGACCGGAAAACTGGAATTCGCGGACTTGGTGACGAGCATCAACGCCGAAATTGCCCGCCTGGCGTTCAAGTCCCTGGCGGCGGAATCCTATGACTGGCTAGGTTCTGCGCTGCAACTCGGAATGTCCGCGGCGTCTGCATACTTCGGCGGCGGCGGGAGCACGTTGAACCCGTCCGTGGCCCCGTCCGGCGCGTCCGGCTTGTATTACTCGGTCGGGCACCATGGCGGAGGCGTCGTCGGTTCTGAGGCGTCGTTTATGCGTCCGGTGCCTGCGGAGACATTCGCGGGCGCTCCCCGCTACCACAACGGGCTCATGCCGGATGAATTCCCGGCCATCCTGCAGAAGGGAGAGGGCGTTTTCACGCGTGGCCAGATGGAAGCCATGGGCGGCGGCGCATCGAACGGTGAAATCCGGACCCTACTGCGTGAGATTGCCCAGGGCGTCAGGGCGCAGCGTGGGACCAAGGTAGTCAACGCCATTGGAAAGGGAGCCATCGCCAACGAGTTGTCAGGGTCTGAGGGCGAGCAGGTTATTTTTAACCACATCCGCAGGAACCCCGCGGCGGTGCGGCGTATGCTGGGGCTGTAGCCACGGGCCCGCCTTCGAAAACGGGGGCGGGCTTTTTGTTGACCCGGACTGGATTCGTGTCTCAAAGCGAGATTCTCATTCATCGAATTTTTCGATTTTTGGGCGAAAATTTCCTGATTCATGATTTATTTCAAAAATATGCATTTTTTGTATATTTTGCATACACAAGCCTGTCACCATTTCATGAAAAATTATTCATTACAGCATGTTAATGTTTTGTTCGAGTCTCGCCTCCGTACCAGGAATGACAAGGGTCCGCGAATGTTAAGGTTCGCGGACCCTTTTTTCATGTCACCTCGAAAGTCACCATGCTCTCCCACACCGCCCGCCTGACCAACCGCCTCAAGGGCACAGCCTCCGTTTCCGAGAAGAATATCCTCCGCCAACGCAAAGACAATTTAAAACCCTCGACTGAGCGGTATATGGAGATGCAGCGCGAAGCCTTGAGAATGGGGATGGAGCAGGGTCTTAGAATGGATTAGTTAACTAGGTCTATTTTTTTCGTAATACTTTTTAAGTATACTTACCAGCTCATTGAAATTGATCCCAATCCCTGCAATATTTGGCTTGATTTCAACTATTTTACTGACATCAAAAATAACTTCATCGCTTATATATTTACTGTGTAGTAAATATTAAGATAGGTCTGTATGAAGAGAGGATTTTGCACGGCATAATGAATTTTTAACAGAACAAATAAATAACACATGTGTCATTATTGATGTATGCATTTCGATCAAATTTTATTCCGCGACGTGATAAGCTCCGTCCAGTGGATTTAATGAAATTTTCTAAGCGGTTTGAATAGCAATCTTCATGGAGATGAGTCGTAATAATATTCATTATGCTTTGAATTGTATCCGGATAAAAGATATTTCTGTAAGTGCTGTGTATATGTATAATTTCATCTGTAAATTTTTTTTCTTTGCAATAAATCACATCTATTATATATTATGACGCTAACTTAAAGTCAGGAAGACAAATATTATTATCTATATATCGGATATTATGGATCATATCATTCAATTTGGATCGTAAATTGCATTCGCATTCATGATCGATGCGTTTAAATCTATTCTTAATAATATTAATGATATCCATATTTCAATTCATAATTCAGATTTATTGTTGATGATATGCAGGCAAGATAAGCATGGACAAATTTTACATTATCATAGTATTTTGCTTGGTGATTTCTTCTGTTTAGTAGAGGTGCCGCATTTCAATATTTCATTGTTATTTTTTTGAATCAATATGTCTTGTATTGTTATATTGTCTAGCATGTTTTTGCTGTAATTGTCATATAAGTATTTATTCTAATATTTAGTGATAAATTCGTCTGGTTTTTATTTAGTTCAAAAAGACTCTAAAATCGTATTGTCCCTAACAAGTCGAATCGATCGATGTCTTACAGTTTATTATTCTTGACACTTCTGGATTCATGGGGCTTAACTTCACCGGGCAGTAAATGTTGCTCAGTGACCCATCTTGTGCGGCGGGGAATTCCTGTTCTTCGCTCGGCAGTGGCTTGTTTACATGCCGGACCAGGATTCGCGGCATAAAGTCATTCTGATGTTGCACAGCGAGAATGACCCGATTCTCGTTTTTTGACGAAATGAATTTTGACTATAAGGACCAGAGATAATGAATGGCGAAACGCACAGCCAGCTTGCTGGATTTATATGGAGTATCTGCAATCTATTGCGCGGCCCGTACAAGCGCAACGAGTACCGCAAAGTCATCTTGCCCCTTACGGTATTGCGTCGATTTGAGTGCCTGCTTGCAACCACGCGCCAGGCAGTTCTTGATGAATTCCGCGTTTTGGAAACGAAGCCGGAGCGGGTCCAGCAGGCGAGATTGCAGCAAATTTCAGGTCATCGCTTCTATAACCTTTCTAAGATGCAGTTTGCACTGCCCGAGAAGGATATTCACTCTCTCCTCGATGATCCCAATAATCTTGCGGCTAATCTGAACAACTACATCACCGGATTTTCCGCAAATGTGCGGGCCATCATGGAGAAGTTCAAGTTCAGCGAGCAGATTGCTCATATGGCCGAGAAAAACATTCTTTTCGAAGTCATCAAGGCGTTTGCAAAGGTTGATCTTTCGCCGGAGCGCGTCGACCAGATGCAGATGGGGTACGTGTTTGAGGAGTTGATCAGGATCGGGGCTGAACAATCCAACGAGGAAGCCGGAGAGCATTTCACTCCGCGCGAAGTCATCAAGCTTATGGTCAACCTGCTGCTTGCGCCCGAGCAGGACCTTGCCAAGAGCCACGTGGTCAAAACCATCTACGATCCTGCCTGCGGCACCGGCGGCATGCTTTCCGTCGCTGAGGAGTACATTCGCCATCTGAACAGCGAGGCCAAACCCAAAGTTTTCGGGCAGGACTGGAATGATGAAGCCTGGGCTGTGTGCAAATCGGACATGCTGATCAAAGGCGAGGATGCGGACAATATCATCCTGGGTGACACATTTGCCCAAGACGGCTTCAAGTCTGACGCCGACGGCAACAGATGGACGTTCGACTACATGTTGGCCAATCCGCCCTTTGGCGTCGAGTGGAAGCAGCAGCAGAAGTTCATCCAGCGAGAAGCCGACCTCCTGGGTTTTGACGGGCGGTTCGGTGCCGGTACGCCGCGTATCAACGATGGCGCCCTTCTTTTTCTGCAACACATGATTTCCAAGATGCGTCCTGTCGAGAGAGGTGGAAGCCGTATCGGAATCGTCTTCAACGGGTCACCGCTCTTCACTGGAGATGCCGGCAGCGGGGAAAGCGAGATCCGTCGCTGGATCATCGAAAAGGACTGGCTGGAAGCAATCGTAGCACTGCCCGAACAGCTTTTTTACAACACCGGCATCGCCACCTACATCTGGGTTATCACAAACAGAAAACACGATGAGCGCGAAGGTGCGGGATTTCACTGAAAACGGCTGGGTAGTACGGGGGAAAACGGCCACCTCTCGGAGCGAAGCGACGCTGGATTTCTTCCTGTGTCTTTAGTGGCCGTTTTCCGTCAAGGGGGAGGTGTTCTTTCGCATGGAATCCCCCTTGAGTTCCAGGCGGTGGGCGTCGTGGACGAGACGGTCCAGGATGGCGTCCGCCAGGGTCGGGTCCTTGAACCGTTCATGCCAGGACGGTACCGGCGCCTGGCTGGTCAGCAAGGTCGATTTGTTCCTGAAGCGGTCATCGAGGATGTCGATGATCTGTCTGGCCTGATCCGCCGAAACGGGGTCCCTGAGCCAGTCGTCGATGATGAGCAGATCCCTCTTGGCGAGCTTTGCGGCAAGCTTCGGATAGGAACCATCCACGACAGAGATGGTCAGTTCCCTGATGAAGTCCGAGAAACGGTAGTAGATGGTCCGGTAGCCCTCGCGGCAAGCCTTTCGTCCCAGAGCGCAGGCGAGATAGCTCTTTCCGACTCCGGTCGGCCCCGTGATGATGAGGTTGTGGTGGCGGGAGATCCAGGAGCAGCCGGCGAGTTCCAGATAGACCCTCTTGTCGAGTCCTCTCTTGGCCCTGAAGTCCACGTCCTCGACGTCAGCCCTGGTTTTAAGACGCGTTTCCTGAAGGCGGCGGGTCAGCCGTCGATTCTCCCGCAGCGTAAATTCCCGGTCCACAAGCAGACCTAGCCTGTCCTCGAAGGGCATGTCGCCGAATGCCGGCGAGCCCATCTGTTCCCGCAGTCCGTCCAGAAATCCCTCAAGCTTCATCTGGGCCAGCTTTTCTATAGCCTGATTGATCAGCATCTCCGTACTCCTTGGATTAGTGGTAGAAGTCCGCGCCGCGGACGTTTGCATGACCGCCGAAGGCTTCATCCTCCTCGGCTATTGTGAGCAGATCCTGCTTGTTCTCCAGGATGTGCATGACGTGTCGCCTGGTCAGCAGCCCGAAATGCAGGGCCCGCTGGCAGGCCTGCTCCAGGCGTGCTCGGCCGTATGCTTTCTCCAGCCTGAGCAGGCCGAGGCTGCTGCGGTATCCCTGTTCCGGGTGAGAACGGGCCTCGATAATGGCGTTGACCACGGCGAGGGCCGACGGCCCGATGCTTCTGGCCCAGGCCCTGATCCTGCCGCCCGAGCAGTTTGCCGCTTCCTGATGCGCCAAGGGCATGTGCGTTGGCAGCGTCGTATGCCTGTGCGGAACGCGGCTCCTTGGATGCGAGGCCACACGCACGTTCTCGTGGAAGACCTCCACCATGTTGCCGGTGAACCTGACGTCCACGGTCTTGTGTGCCAGGGTGTACGGGACGGAGTAGTAATGCCTGTCGACCTCGATGTGGTAGTCGAGGTTGACCCGGACCTTCTTCCATGTGGCCAGCTCGTAATCGGTCGGCGGGAGAGGCTTGAGTTCGGACCGGTCCCAGAGTTCGAAGAGTTCCCGCCGTGACTTCCCGTACTCCCGCATGACCCGGTCGTTCAGTTCGGCAAGCTTCTCGGCCATGGCCGCGTTGAGTTCTTCGAATGAGAAGAACCGCCTGTCCCGCAAGGGAGCCAGGACCCATCTCTCGACATTTTGGACCGCCACCTCGGCTTTGGCCTTGTCCCGGGGTTTTCCGGCGCGGGCCGGGATGACCGCCACGCCGTAATGCTCGGCTAGTTCCTGATACGCCGGATTGACGTCGGGGTCGTAACGACAGGCCTTGGAGACGCCGGCCTTGAGGTTGTCGGGCACCAGGATGGCGCTGACACCGCCGAAGTAGCGGAAGGCCCGGACGTGGCATGACAGCCATGAGGCGATGTCCTGCCCCGGAACGGCATGGGCGAACGTGTAGCTGGACGCTCCGATGGTGGCGACAAAGATTTGGGCCTTGCTGACGACTCCGGTCAGGGGATCGATGATCTCCATGGTCGGCCCGGCGAAGTCCACAAAGGTCTTCTCGCCGGCCTTGTGCTCGAAACGCATGACGACGCGCTTACTACCGGCCCAGGCCCGATAGAGCTGGCAGAACCTGGTGTAGCGGTACCCGTCGGGGTGCTCCTGATGATATTCGAGCCAGAGGAGCCGCAACGTCACGCCTTTGCGGGCCAGTTCATGGCGGACGCGTTCCCAGTCGGGAAGCGCTTTACCCTTCACGGCATCGACGGACGGCAGGGAACGGGGAAAGAGCAAGGCGTCGAGCTTGTCGGCGCTCATGCCCTCGGGGAGGGGCCACGTGATGCCTGCATCACTGGCGCGTTGGATATATTTCTGGACGGTTGACCGGGCCAGACCGACGGCTCCGGCAATTTCGTTCTGGCTCACTCCAGCCATGTGGAAGAGCCTCAATACCTCGTTCACCTTTCTCATGGATAACCTCTTTCGCGGCATGCCTCCCTCCTTTCTCGTCATGGAGGGACAACCTACCGCATATTCATGGTTATCCAGCGTTTTTTACTTCTAACTCCTCGTCATCACGAACAATACAATCGAAAACGGCCGGCCGGTGCAATAATCTCTGATAAGTGGCCGCGATCAGAGTGTACGAGGTGGCCGTTTTCCGTTGTTTTGGGTGGCCGTTTTCGATTGCACGACCCGGCCGTTTTCACGTGTTCCGCGCACGAAGGCAGGGTGCAGCTTATTGATGCCCGCAATTTCTGGGTTCCCATGGAGAAATCCCTGGGCAACAAGCGCCGCCGCATCGGTGATCCGCAGGACAAGGCCAAGGATCCGGACCACATCGCCGAGATCACGCGAATCTATGAAGGTTTTTCAAACGGCGAAACTCGCTCCTTCACCCTTGAAGGCAAGGAAAAGGAGTTGGTGGTCAGCATGATCTTCGACAATGAAGACTTCGGGTACCACAAGATCACTGTCGAACGTCCGCTGCGTCTGAATTTTCAGGTTACGGCCGAGCGCATGGCCCGACTTGAGGAAATGAAGGCCTTCAAGACTCTCGCGGGCAGCACCAAGAAGAGCGAATCCGCTCGGCAGCGTGACATTTTAGCCGGAATGGAGCGCCAGCAGGTCATCCGAGAATTGATGGCCGCCTTTGCCGAAAAGCACGGCGAAACGTTGTTTATGGATCGCGAGAAGTTTCTGCGTGCCTGGCGAGAAATCGAACGCGTTAAACGCGTCAAGCTGGCTGCTCCTGAACTCAAGTTGGTTCTGGCGGGTCTAGGCGAACGGGATGAGAACGCTGAAATCTGCCGGGACAGAAAGGGCGAGCCTGAACCCGACACAGATCTTCGCGATACCGAAACCGTGCCCCTCAAGGATGACATCGAAGGCTACTTCCTGAGGGAAGTGCTGCCGCACGTACCCGATGCCTGGATAGACGAAACCAAGACCAAGATCGGGTACGAAATTCCGTTCAATCGGCATTTCTACCGCTACGAGCCGCCCAGACCTCTTGAGGATATCCAGGCAGAGATCAAGGCGTTGGAAGGGGAGATCCTTGAACTGCTCAGAGAGGTGACGGCATGATCCGTCCATTTCCTGGTTGCAGCTTATGGGGTCTTGATTTTTTCGCAATGTCCCTTATTATGCTATTTAACAACACCCCCCACGCATCTCGTCAGATCTGCGCACCATGGGGGGTCACTTGTTTTTTGGGGGCGGCGTAATGCGATTCGCCAAGCCTCCCAAAACCTTCCCTGAGCAGCTTGATCTGCTTGTCTCCCGCGGGATGCTGGTCGATGACCATGACCGGGTTCTGCGCTACCTCCGCCATCTGAATTATTACCGTCTGACTGCCTACTGGCTTCCTTTCGAAGAAGACCATGCCGCGCATCGATTCAAGCCTGGCACCACCTTCGACAGGGTGCTTGAGCTCTATATCTTTGACCGGGAGCTCAGGCTGCTGGTCATGGATGCCGTTGAACGATTTGAAGTGTCCCTGCGCACGCATTGGGCTTACCATCTGGCCCACGCCTATGGACCGCACGCCCATCTTGATGCCGCCCTGTTCAAACCGGACAGGCCACCGCAGTGGCGGCATCGTGAAGCTGTTGCCGCCTTGCAGGAAACGGTGCGGCTTAGCTCGGAGGTCTTTATCCGTCATCTGCGGGACACCTATGACGAGGCCCTGCCTCCAGTCTGGGCGCTGTGCGAGATCATGACCTTCGGCCAACTCTCCAAATGGTACGCCAATCTGGTCAGCAGTCGGGATCGAAACGCCATTGCCAGACAATATGATCTGGACGAAAAGAATCTGTCGTCCTTTCTTCATCACCTGTCTGTTATCAGGAATTACTGCGCCCATCATGCCCGCCTCTGGAACCGAGAATTCACCATTGCCTGGAGCCTTCCGCTCCATCGCCCCTCCGCTGTTGTCGACAGCCTGAATCGCCGCGACGGCAAACGAATCTATAACGTTTTGGCGATGCTTGCCTGCCTCATGGACATCATCAATCCCGGCCACCACTGGAAGTCACGGCTTGGCGATCTGCTCCGCCGGCATCCGGGAGTGAGGCCGGGTGCGATGGGGTTTCCTGATGACTGGCAGGAATTGCCTTTGTGGAGGGGGAAGTTGTGAAATATCCTAGCTACCCAGAATATAAGGATAGCAGAGTGCCGTGGCTTGGGCAGGTTCCGTCGCATTGGGAAGTAAAGAAGCTTGGCTATATGGCAGCCAAAATTGGGAGCGGGAAGACACCAACTGGCGGAGCCACGACATATGTTGATGAAGGTGTCTTATTTTTACGCAGTCAGAATATTTATGATAGTGGGTTAAAACTCGAAGATGTCGTCTATATTGAAAATGATGTTGATGCTGAAATGGCGAATACTCGTGTCATTGAAAATGACATATTGCTCAATATAACAGGGGCATCAATTGGGAGATCGTGTATAGTTCCAAAAAAATTACCTAGAGCTAATGTAAATCAACACGTTTGCATCATTCGTCAAAATAAAAATTGCCATAGTGTGTTTGTTTCATGGGTGATGAAGTCTATATGTATTAAATATCAGATTCAAAATGCTCAAAATGGTGCTGCTCGAGATGGACTAAATTTTGATCAAGTAGGTAATTTGTTAATACCTCTCCCGCCGCTCGAAGAGGAGAATATTATTGTTGATTTTCTTGAGCGTGAGACAGAAAGAATAGATACTCTATTGGAAAAGAAGCGTAGGTTGATCGCACTCCTCAAAGAGAAACGCATCGCCATTATCTCTCGTACAGTCACGCGTGGGTTGCCCGAAGATGTGGCTAGAGAATTTGGCCTCGAACCACACAGGCGTTTCAAAGATTCTGGTGTCGAATGGTTGGGAGATGTCCCGGACGGATGGAAAGTGTGTAAATTGAAAACTATCACTGAATCTCGTTGTGATGGGCCATTCGGAAGTGGTCTCAAATCCGAGCACTACACTGATGAAGGTGTTCGCGTTGTCCGATTACAAAATATTCGATTTGCACAATTTGACAATCGTGTTGCTGCCTATATTGATAGGGAATACTATCAAGGACTTGGTGATCATTCTGTAATTCCAGGAGATGTATTGATTGCTGGACTTGGCGATGAGAATAATCCCGTAGGGAGATCCTGTTGCGCTCCAGATAATCTTGGCGATGCAATGGTAAAAGCAGATTGTTTCAGGTTTCGCTTGCATCGAAAAAATGCATATTCACCTTTTATCGCGCTACAACTATCTGTAACTGCGAATGTACTTGCTGGAGCGCTTTCAACTGGGACAACTCGTGGTAGGATGAACTTGCAGGTAACTGCAAATCGAGAGATTGGATTGCCTCCATTTATTGAACAAACTGCCATAGCCATCTACCTCGATCGCGAGACCGCTAAAATCGACCGACTGGTGGAAAAGGTCGAAGCCGCCATTGAACGTCTTCAAGAACTCCGTTCTGCCCTGATCACCGCTGCCGTCACCGGCAAAATCGACGTGCGAAGCGCTTTTCCGCAAAAGGATGTAGCATGAGCGATATCAAACTGTTTCGAATCCTTTCGCCTGGTGTCATAGAACTTCAAGGCCAGTCCATGGCGCTGGAGCGCGAACTTCAAACGCTCATGGAAAAGAATTTGGAAACCTTGCTTGGACTGCGTTTTCTCGCCTCCGAGTATTCCACCGGGGCAAAGCATAAGGGCCGTATCGATACCCTGGCCATCGATGAAAACCGCTGCCCGGTTATTATCGAATACAAGCGCACCAGCAATGAAAACGTGATCAATCAGGGGCTGTTTTACCTTGATTGGCTCATGGATCATCAGGCTGAATTCAAATTTCTCGTTATGGAAAAATTTGGCAAAGAAACAGCAGATAACATTGAATGGAGCGCGCCACGTCTGCTGTGCATTGCTGGTGATTTTACGCGTTATGATGAACATGCGGTTTTGCAGATGAATCGCAATATTGAGCTGATCCGCTATCGCCATTACCCCGACGGATTTTTAATCCTTGAAAAGGTCAACAGTGCTTCCTCGGACGCATCAATCCCATCCGTCTCCATTACTTCGGAAGCCAAGGGCAACAAGCATGTCTACAAGACCGTGACTCAGTATCTGGAGAGCGCGCCCGAGGATGTCAAAGCTTTGTACCAGGCTGTGGAGGATTTGCTTATTTCGATGGGAGACGATGTCGATAAGAAGGTCCTGAAATTCTATGTGGCCTTCAAACGCATTAAGAATTTTGCCTGTGTGGAAGTGCGAAATCAGGCGAAGAGCGTGCTCGTATTTCTGAAATGTCCGATCACGCCAGACACCATTATCGAGGGCTTGACCCGAGACGTGAGCGGTATCGGCCATTTCGGCACCGGAGACCTGGAAGTCACGATTCGCAGCAAGGAAGATATTGAACGTGCGCGTCGTCTGTTTGAGATGAGCTATCAGTTGAACTGACTTTAAGGAAGGAGCCTATGTCCCAGACCTCAGAAAGGGCCTTTGAATCCTACGTGGAGCAGATGCTTCTGTCCAAAGGGTGGAAGCAGGGTTCGGTTGCCGAATGGGACAAGGATCGGGCGTTGTTCCCCAGCGAAATTTTCGACTTCATAGCCACCACCCAGGCTGATCTGTGGGAATTGATGCGTGGGCAGCATGGGGTCCAACTTGAACCGATGCTCCTCGCTGCCTTGGTCAAGGAACTGGGGATCAAAGGGACGCTTCATGTATTGCGTCACGGCTTCAAGTTCTTCGGCAGGACCTTTCGGTTGGCCTGGTTCAAGCCCGCTCATGGCCTCAATGAGGACGTGCTGGCTCTTTACGGGGCGAACCGTCTCTCGGTGACGCGCCAGATTCCCTGCCATCCTGGTGATAACGCCACCATCGATCTGCTATTTTCCGTCAACGGTCTGCCCGTGGCAACGTGCGAGCTCAAAAATCCCTGGACTGGCCAGACCTGGCGAAACGCTGTGCTGCAGTACCGGGAGGATCGCAACCCCCAGGCGCCACTTTTCGAGTTCAAGAAGCGGGCTCTGGTGCATTTTGCCGCGGATCCGGACGAAGTGCACATGACCACCAGGCTTGCCGGGGCCAAGACATATTTCCTGCCTTTCAATCGCGGCAGCCATCCCGGCGAGGTGCGCTGTGGCGCGGGTAACCCGCAGCATTCGTCAGGATACCGTACTGGATACTTCTGGGAGGAAGTGCTGGAGCGGGAGAGCTTCCTGGATATCCTCGGCCATTTCATCTTCGTCGAAAAAAAGGACCAGAAGGTCGACGACGGCAAGGGTGGCAGTAAGATTTCGACCCGCGAAACCCTGATATTCCCTCGCTACCATCAACTGGACGCCACCCGGAAATTGATCGTCGCCGCCAGTGCGGACGGACCGGGACAAAACTATCTGATCCAGCATTCGGCCGGCAGCGGCAAAACCAATTCCATTTCCTGGCTTTCCCACCGACTGGCCAGCCTTCACGATGCGCGGGATCACAAGATCTATGATTGCGTTATTGTCATTACCGACAGGCAGGTGCTCGATCGGCAGTTGCAGGATGCCATTTATCAGATCGAGCATGCCCAGGGGGTGGTGAAGGCCATTGACCAGGACTCCAGGCAGTTGGCCGAGGCCTTGGTGGACGGCACCAGGATCGTGATCACCACGCTGCAGAAATTCCCCTTTGTTTTGCGCGGGTTGTTGCGAGTGGCCGGCGCCAATAGCGTCTACAGCCCTGACGAAGAGGCAAAGAAACAGGCCAAGGTCTGGGAAGAGGAGATCGGCAAAAGGCGCTATGGCGTGATTGTCGATGAGGCGCACTCCTCCCAGACCGGGGAGACGGCGCGTGAACTGAAGGCCATCCTTGGGGCTGGGAGCGGCGCCAATGGGGACGGTGAAGATGCGGACTGGGAAGACGAGTTGAATCGGGTCATGGCTTCGCGCGGCCGCCAGCCGAACCTGAGCTTTTTTGCCTTTACCGCCACGCCCAAGGGCAAGACCTTGGAGTTGTTTGGGCACATCGGAAGCGATGGCAAACCTGAGCCAATCCATTTTTACAGCATGCGGCAGGCAATCGAGGAGCGATTCATTCTCGACGTGCTGCAGAACTACACCACCTACAAAACCTACTTCAAGCTGATCAAGGCGATCGAGGACGACCCCAACCTGCCCAAGAAGAAGGCGGCGCGGGCGTTGGCCAAGTTTCTGGTCATGCACCCGACCAACATTGCCCAGAAGATCGAGGTCATCGTCGAGCATTTCCGCCGCAATGTGCGCATCCACCTGGGAGGACGGGCCAAGGCCATGGTGGTGACCGGTTCGCGTCTGCATGCGGTCAAGTACATGAATGCCTTCCAGAGCTATATCGACGAGAAAGGATACGAAGATATCCGTGCTCTCGTGGCCTTCAGCGGCACGGTCCGCGATCCGGAAACCGGAGCGGAATACACCGAACCGGGAATAAACATCGATGTGGTTAGCGGCCGACATATCAGCGAGAAGCAGCTGCCCGAACGCTTCGGATCCCCCGACTATCAGGTGCTCTTGGTGGCCAATAAATACCAGACCGGTTTTGATCAGCCCCTGCTCATGGCAATGTACGTGGATAAGCGCCTGGACGGAGTGCAGGCGGTCCAGACCCTGTCGCGCCTCAATCGAATGGTGCCGGGCAAGGAGGCTCCATTTGTTCTCGATTTCGTCAACGAGTCGGAAGACATTTATCGAGCCTTCAAACCCTACTACGACGCCACAAGCCTGCAGGAATGCTCTGACCCTGCCCAGCTTGAACAACTCAAGCACGATCTGGATGGCTTCCAAATCTATCATTGGTCTGAGGTGGAAGCCTTCGCCCGTATCTTTTATCGCCCGGTGAAAAAGCAAAACCCCGCTGACCACGCCAATCTTCAACGCTATCTTCAACCGGCGGTGGACCGTTTCAAGGACCTGGAAGACGAAGAGCAGCGGAACGAATTCCGCGACAAGCTGAACGGCTATGTCAAGGTCTACAGCTTCCTCAGTCAGATCATCCCATATGCCGATCCTGAATTGGAGATGCTCTACAGCTTCGGCCGATTCCTGTTGCCGCTCTTGCCTTTGGAGCGAGAGTCTGGACCGGTGAAACTGGGGGATGAGGTAGGACTCCAGTATTATCGCCTGCAGCGTGTTTTCTCCGGGGCCATCGATTTGCGTGAGGGGGAAGGAGAGTATGGCGTTAAAAGCCCAACCGACGTCGGGAGCGGAAAATCCAAGGAAGAAAAAGCGCCTCTTTCTGAGATCATAGATGTGCTGAACACGCGCTTCGGAACCAAGTTCACCGAGGAAGACAGGCTCTTCTTCGAGCAGATCAAGGAAAAAGCTGCCAACACCCCCGAAGTGGTTCGCCTGCGCCAGGCTAACCCATTCGATAAATTTCAATTGGGTCTACGGCAGATGCTCGAAGATTTGATGATTCAGCGAATGAGCGAGAACGATAAGATTGTTTCTCGATATATGGATGACAAGGATTTTGAGAATGCGGCTTTTGGGGTGTTGTCAAGGGTGATTTATGATACGATTCCTGAGGATAATTTTATAAATAAATCAGAATTACTAATGCACAGGCCATAAAATTATAGAAATAATACATTAGTTTTACATATTAACAATTTGAAGAAGTAGATATTGCTGTGGTCCGAAGTTTCCCGGAAGGTCAGGGGGACACACTTGGTGGGAAAAATAAAAACAGCTTCATGAACACAAATGCATCGTTCATGAAGCTGTTTCATTTGGAAAACTGCGCGGCAACTGCCGTTTGTTATGCTACGGGATAGCCAAACGCGAGGGGTCCGCGAATCTAACAGGAGTTTCGACAGTTTCTGGTCAAATGAGCCGGCTATTCCCAATAATACAGCATATTAGCTCTTGATTTTCTGTAAGACCCCACGCTCGACTTCATAGCCGAACGCAGCCAGGACCCTGGCCTGATCCGGCGTTGGCTCCTCGATCATCCGCCATGCCTTTTCCTTCTCTCCGTTCCAGCACAGACACGAGTGCAGATTGCGCATGAGGTCCATGGTCCGCTGCGCGGTCATGTGGATGCCGGCGTCTTCCAGCTTCAGTTCGATCAAACGCAGATACGCCAAAGCTATGATGCAGCTCAGGAAGTGGCACCTGATTTTCGAATCGGTCCAGTGTCGTATCGGGAACATGCTGA
>NZ_AUAR01000030.1 GCF_000428825.1 Desulfomicrobium escambiense DSM 10707
GAAGGCGCTGCTCAAATGGGCGGCTCGGGAGTCTCTGGATTTGGCGCTGATTGAGCCTGGGAAGCCATGGCAGAACGGTTTGAACGAGAGTTTTAACGGCAAATTTCGCGACGAATGTCTGTCGATGGAATGGTTCCGGTGTCGGGCCGAGGCGCGGGTTGTGATCGAGGAATGGAGGCGGCACTACAACTCCGTTCGCCCGCATTCAAGCCTGAACAACATGACGCCAGAACATTTCTGTCGGCAGTATGGAAAAAACATGAACCGTGGGGAAACCCTCAAGAATTGAGTGGTCCGAAGTTTCCCGGCAGGTCAGTTGGCGCAAAGAAAACGTGCTTTCCGGAAAATCGTTCCCGGACGTCAATTTTCGAATGCAGGTTGACACGGGGCTGATAGCGCACAAAGTACATGGTAAACCGGAATTTTGACATTGCCTGCAAACAGTATTTATGTCCGGCAATAGCCGCAAGGAGATACATATGAAAAAAGTCAATTTGATCGAAGCCAACGGCTTCAACGACCTGGGACTGAAGAAGCTGCTGGTCCACGAATCGCCCTATTTCAAGATCCTGAACTTCAACTTCAAGGCTGGACAGCAATTGCCCATCCATTCCCATGACATCGAGGGCCAGCTTTCCATTCTCATCCTGGAAGGCGAAGGCGAATTCTTGGCCAAGGACGGGACCGTGCCGGCAAAAACCGGCGACGTCCTCGTTTGCGACATTGCCGTGCCGCACGGGATCAGGGCGATCACAGACATGCGCACCGTGGTCACCATCGCCCCGCCGATTTGAACGAAGACAGAATGATAATAAGGATCAAGACGGTCGCGTCTTCCGACAGTAGCTCTGCGAAATGAAAGCATGTGCTCAGGGTTCCGGTTAGCAGCCGTGACCCTGAGTGCTTTTCAGGCATCGAAGGATGAGGAGTGTCGGCAAGCCAAAGCAAGACAAAACCACGTTACCCGCTGCGGCTGATCTGTCAAACGGCACCCGGAAAGCTCCGTCAGACTTTTTTCCGCAGTGTGGACGGGGTCGAGCTCTCTTGGATTGAGGAGTAATAGCTGGAAAGCTTGGCGTCATGGACCTTGAGCGCGGCCTGCATTTCCGCCAACTCAATGCTGCCATTGCCGCTGGTGTCGATTTCATTGAACGCGGTGGCGGACACGGACGTTTCCTGCCGGGACAACACTCCGTCCGAGTTCGCATCCATACGCTTCATGTATTCCCTGGCCGCTTTTTCCGAGGCGGAACTATCGTCCTGCTTGGCCGAGTCCCCCAGGATGCCCGCCAGCAAGTCCTGGGACTTGGCCGCTCTTCGTTGGGAAACGAAGAAAGAATAGACATCCTTGCCATGCCCCGCCATAGCGGCATCAATTTCCTCCTGGGTGACCTTGCCGTCCCTGGACGCATCGAGACGCGCAAAGGCTTCGGCGGACAGGGTCACTTCGTCCTGGGTAACGACGTCATCCTTGTTCGCATCCGCGTCACGAAAGCATTTCCGTGCGCCGATTTTTGCGAACAGTTCGTTCTGACTCGCCTCGCCATTGCCGGACAGCTGTGACGTGGCCTCAAGATATTGCCTGGAACTGACACGCATGATTTGCCTCCTCCGAGCGTTCAAGCAACACACATGCCAGAACGCCAGCACGTCGCAACAACATGCCGGGAGACAGCCAAGCTACGTCCGACCGCTTCGGTGAGCAAATGTCACTCTAATCAATCTTGTTCGAGAATCTGATATGCTTGCTGTACAACGGAAGCGTCATCATTGCGGCGCCCACGATCATCAGAAAGATGGAGGCCGGCACATCATTTTTCATCCCGGGACGACCCGGCATGAGCACCGAGAACTCAAGAGGTGCGGTGAAGGCGTAGATGATTGTGAAAAATCCGCCCAGCACGGTGAATATTTTCAGCGAGTATTGAAACGTGACATGATTGCTGAATTTTCTTTCCACATAGATATAGATCGGAAAGTATATGAAAGGAATGAAAAAGAAACTCGACCCAAAGAATGACGCGATGCTGGACATGTTCCGTACCCTCTCGTGTCAAAATGGTCCATTTCGAAAGAATGCGCTTCATCCTGAATAGTTCCGCTATTCGAATGATATTACTCACTGGTGAGTAATGCAATCCTGTCGCACAAAGATTTTTTCCAGGACTGGGTTTAGCAGAATCCATGTCGGCTCGACAAAAAGAAGCGGGGCATACGCCCCGCTTCTTTTTTTACCGAGTTGATGCGCTTGCTATGAATTGGTATTGCGCCGAGAAAACGCCAATACAACCAGGCCAAGCCCAAGAAGAGCGACTGAAGTTGGTTCTGGCACGCTATTTACCGTTGAGCTGAATGCAATATCTTGAATCGCGAAGAAGTTACCATCAAGTTCTATATGCCCTATGCGCTCACCTGCCGATGCAGACACTCCCCACAAGCTGAACATGTCATTCAGTAGCTGATTGTTGAAGGTGCCAAGCAACGCATTGCTGTCGTCGTAAACACGAATTTCCTCTACAGCAGTATCAAATTCAACTAATCCGAACCCAACGGCGGATACATATGCGCCATTGAAATCTATATTCAAGATGCCATCCCAGCTGCCGAAGGGTCCGATCTCATTGCTGAAGTTGACGTTTCCCGTATCGGAACCACCGAAGGTGCCGACTTTGGTCGAAAAAGTGACGAGCGGAGAATAACTTGTGCCATCGTTGCTCGATGCTGCGCTAAAACTGATGTATGTGTATGGACTGCCAAGTGCTGAATTGAAAGCTGCCGATACCGTATCGGAGTTGTACGTAAAACCAGTCATTGGTTCTGTGTATGTAAGCAAAGCAGCTGAAACAGGATTGGCGCCGAGCAGGAGCATGACGACTGCAGGGGCCAATAGAGCGCGGAACTTGGGCAGGAACTTCATATGACCTCCGAATCTAACAAGTGTGAGCCACAGGGTGCAATGAAGTTTGCTTTAAGCACGTTCCGTGCCAGCTTTACAACATATTGATTTGTATGATATGCTTTGCTTGCAGATTGTCGATCTGTAAAGAAATTCGACATGTGACTGAGAAGATAACCATGCGGCATGACGGGCAAACAAATAGCTGGACTCAATCCCCGCTTCCTGTCTGCCCGGGGACAAGGGTAGATCCGCCCCACTCGCCTTATGAAATCGGCCGTCACCCCAGCGCCACATCCAGGATCATCATGATCGCGAAGCCACCCATGGTTGACATGGTCACATGATCGATATGTTCGGGTTTTCGTTGAGATTCAGGGATGAGTTCCTCGACGACGACAAAGATCATCGCCCCGGCGGCGAAACACAAGGCATACGGCAGCAGCTCCTGCATCCTGAGCACGAAGAGTGCGCCGAGCACGCCGGCGACGGGTTCGACCAAGCCGGAGTACTGGCCCATGACAAAGCTCTTCCAACGGCTGAGACCCTCACGGCGCAGCGGCATGGATACGGCCGTGCCTTCAGGGAAGTTCTGGATGCCGATTCCCAGTGCCAGCGCCACCGCACCGCCGATGGTCGCCGAAGGCAAGCCCGCGGCAACCGCGCCGAAGGCCACACCCACGGCCAAACCTTCAGGGATGTTGTGCAGTGTGATCGCCAGAACGAGCAGAGTGCTGCGCTGCCAGGATGTCTTCACGCCTTCGGCGTCCGTGACGCACATGCCCGGATGAATGTGCGGCAGAAATATGTCGATGAGGCGCATGAATACGCCGCCACCGAGAAAGCCGATGACCGCCGTGAGCCAAGCCGTCTGGCCCAACTGCTCGGCTATCTCTATGCCGGGGGCAAGGAGCGACCAGAAACTGGCGGCAATCATGACTCCGGCCGCGAAACCCATCATGCAGTCAAGCAGTCTTTGATTGACCGTTCTGCCCAGGAATACCAAGGCAGCCCCTGCAGCGGTCACACCCCACGTAAAAAGGGTTGCCAGCAATGCCTGGATTACGGGATTCAGGTTCAAGAAGAATTCCTGCATTCTCGCGCCTCCCAAGAAATATTCGGATCAAATTGATAAGACGCAGGATTCAGTGCACGTGAGCACCGCATACGTCACCCAAGCACGAAAAACAGACTATGTAAAATCCCAACATACAAATCAACAGTTCTGAAGTCTCACGTTCGCAAGTCACTTCAGTATACGGTAACTGGATTGAACGAGACCGGAAGGAAATGTTCGGCTACACACCAGTTCCAGGTCAATGTCCTGCGCCAGATCCCCAAACAAAGGTTTTCCGCCGCCGATCAGAACCGGGACAGTCGTGATGACCATGTCATGGATCAGTCCGTCCCGGAGGAAAGACTGTATCACCTGTCCGCCGTCGACATAAACCCGGCGAATGTTTCGTCCCGGCAAATCCTCCAGCAACTTCCTGGGGTCAAGACCGGAAAACTGAAGTTTGCCCTTCAGTTCCTCGGGGACTCTGGATCCGGCGAGTTGTTTCGACAGTACGATGACGGGACGGTCATAGGGCCATTTGTCGAAGGTGGCGACCTTTTCATAGCTCCCTCGTCCCATGACGATGGCGTCCTTGTCGGCGATGAAATCCGTGTAGCCATGATCCTCTTCCGGATCATCCCTCTGCAACAGCCAACTTATGTCTCCGTCGTGCCGGGCGATGAAACCGTCCAAGCTGACGGCGATGAACACATGCGCAGTGATCATGGCGTTTTCCTTTTTTGAACAATGAAGACGTGATACACGTTGAGGCAGTATGCGGGACGTTAGCCTCTGTGCATTGGCGAGACAAGGGTGAGTCTGACCCCATTGCCCTCCCCGTACTGACCCAACCGGGGCGGCCTCCGCACAGACGCCGCCCCGTTCTCCGTCTCCACGCCTGCGCCGGGCCTCCCGCTTCCGGGCGGGCCCGTCCTCCTGATGCTTTCCGCGTTTCCGTCCAACGGTAGCCCGATATCCGGGAAAATTATAGACCGCAGGCGCGAAAATGCATTAGGAGCATGAATAATCACACGGCCGTGGTCGAGACGGCCGGCTTCGCGCCTGGAAGCAGGATCTGTTCACGATGCGCCCGGGGCGTCGGGCGCACCGCAAGGGGGGCATATGAAAACCGTTCCGGAGAATCTCGGCTTCAAGGACATGGCGGCTTTTCCTCTTCTGGAGGCGCTGTTGGGGCGCCGCTCGCGGAGATTCTTCATGGGCGCGGAAATTCCGGACGGGGTTTTCGCGTACGCGTCAAAGCGCTCTCCCCTGCCCCTTTCCGAACTGGAAAAGATGCTGGTCGTCTCGGCCTGCGGAGGCAACACCGCCTGGAACAATCTCATCTACCGCGCAAAGCGGTACGCGCCGCACATCTCCAATTACGCCGGGTCGGCCGGCGGGCGGACCTTCCCGTCCGCGGCCGGTTTCCACACGAGCCAGACGTTCTTCACCGACGACGATGGCGTCTACATGCTCGACATGCGCGATGCACCCTCGTTCGGGCCCATGCTTCAAGACGGGTCGCTGAACCTGGATGCCTTCGTGGAGAACGTCCGCAAGCGGGTGCGCAGGATCAGCCAAGGGCGTCTGAAGGTCCCTTCCGAGGTGCCGTACACCGAGGCGCACAACACGTGGGTGTTCAACAAGCCGTCCACCCTCGTCGTATTCCCCGTCGGGGACCTGGCGCAGCACGTCCTGCTGAACATCTGCTACATGCTGCAGAACGGCCTCGTGCTCCACGACGACATCAACGGGCGTCCGATCCCGGGGATCGAGCGTTTCGGGGACATCGTCGACGTGAAGTCCACCTGGCCCATCACATTCATGGAGCAGTGGTCCCTCTCGGAAATCACGGTCGAACTCGCCACGAGCTGCTACGCGGGAACGCTGATGCTCCAGGCCATGGGCCTCGGCGGCTGGATGTTCAACGGCGTCGACGCCTTCTCCGTCCTTGGCGCCAGCGGAAACCCGGAGGTCCCCGGCCTGGGGTTCAGATACGACGCCGACGAGCGCTGGCCCTACCCCAACCCTACGGGGCTGGAGGGCGTCATGGAAGGCTACTGCCCGCCCCACTACCCCGACATGCGTTCGGCGGTGGAGGCCCTCTGCGAGAGAAAATTCGGTCCGGGCGGCCCCTACCACCCCGGAACACCAGGCCCCTGGAAGGACAGCCGCCGGGTCCGCTCCGCCGCGCAGGCGCATGACGAGAGATTCCGGGAATGCGTGGCGCACCAGGCGCAGTACCTCTTCGACGCCTTCGGCAAGTTTCCGGCCACCGTGCCGTCGATGTTCATGATCATGTACCTGCAGGCCCATCACCTCGATCCGGATTTTTACGACGCCTTCTACGAGCCGGGCTCCTATCTGAGGACGCACGCCATGCACATGGCCAACTGGCACCCCGATGCGAAGGAGTGAGGCTCCGGCCCGTCCGGGCGGTTTTTCGGGCAGGCGCACGCAAGCGCACGCTTGACCGCGATGCGCGGACGCATTTTCGGGCATCCAAAGCCTCCGTTGAACACGTGGCGGGGGTTATGATCGAGGAATTGAGGCTGCACTACAGCTCCGTTCGCCCGCATTCAAGCCTGAACAACATGACGCCCGAACACTTCTGTCAGCAGTTTGAAAAAAAATGAATCGTGGGGAAACCTTCAAGAATCGAGTGGTCCGAAGTTTCCCGGCAGGTCATCTTCAATCTTTTCTTTTAAAATCATTCTATACAAATTAGGTTCTGATCCTGCAAACTGAATCCCTGTAACGTCTTTAATTTTCTCAGCAATTGATAAAGCTTCTTTTGTGCCAATGAACTGCGCTATTCTTTCAGGATTTATATACCAAGCTATTGTTCTCATTCATCCCCCTTAGCGCCGAAGGCGTCCATCGAACGATAAGTTAACTGGACGCCAACTCGAAACCGATTAACTTTGGTTTTAGGTAAATGCACTTGATACCGATTCGTTGGCTACGAGAGAAAAGGGGTCAAGTCGCGCTTTGACTTTTCTTGAATGCTACCCGAACAGACATCTTCACATTTAAGGTGGAATCCGGGCCAGATCTTAAACTTGAATTATCCCAAGAAGGCAGTGTCACCAGATCATTCCTTGAAAAAAGCGACTTTCATTGATCATCAACCGGAGTCACAATTTTTTTCGTACCGTCGTTACAACATAAGTTGCACAAACGGCAACTACTTCTTTTGTCATACATAGTCCACCAAAGAACTGCCGAACAATACGAGGCAAAGGAGTCAGGTCTGCTTTTGGCGGAAGTATCAACTGACTCCCCTTCAACCTTCGAATGAGAATTCTTTTCTGAATTTCGCTACAAGAAAACCAATATCAACAGCAACTACTTATTTTGTCATACATAATCTCAGTATCGCCTATCTAGCCATACGTACCTGCTCTAATGCAAAAAGCCACCCGTTGCCGGATGGCTTCTCCCTGAATCGTCAGACACAACACGCAAAACCCACACCCGAAACCACAACATAAAAAACCGTGTCATAAGTCAAAACGAGACTTGCCCTCTTTGACCCTGCTTGCCGGGTACGATTTTTTCTGGCCTGCATGTGTTCCCATTCCCAGATGCATGAACAATCCCCTCCACTTCGCAAACAGTCCGAATGCACTGGCCCTTACGCCGGCATGACATTGGCGCCGTGGAGCCTGCGCAGCCGGAAATAGCCCTCGTCAAAGCCCATCTCGCAGAGTTGCTCGTAAAACTCGGGGCTGATGCCCCTGGTGAGCATAAGCTGCAGCATGATCAGGCCATCGACGTCATATTCTCCCGTGTACAGAGGAGGGGCGGCGTCAGTCAGCCAGTAGCCGTCGTTGATCAGGCCCTGGCGTTTGGAAAGTTCGTACAGCGCGGTGCCCGGCAGAATTGTGGTGATACCGATGGTGGGCATGGTCGCCGGGCGGATCGCGTTTACGAGGTCCACGGTCTCGGCGATGGTCTGCGGAGTTTCCCCGGGGTTGCCGACCATGAGAAAGCAGCATGGCTCGATCCCCGCCCGATGCGTCAGGGCAAAGGCCTCGGCAACCTGGTCCACAGTGAAGCGTTTGTTGATGGAGCGCAGTATTTTCGGACTTCCCGACTCCACGCCGTAATACACCCTGTAGCATCCGGCGCGTCGCATCCACGCCAGCATTTCACCATCCACGCAGTCGACGCGCGTTTCAGCCATCCAGACGATCTCAAGCCTGCGGTCGATGATCGCCTTGCATATCTCCATGACCCGCTCCGGCAGGAGCGAGAAAAGGTCGTCCGAAAAATACACGTGCCGCACGCCGTAGCGTTCGACCAGGATTTCAAGCTCATCGACGACATGCGCCGATGACCGGAACGACCAGCTCCCGTCGAAAAACCGGTTCACCGAACAGAATTTGCATTTGAAAGGACACCCCCTGGAGGTGATGACGTGCGTTCCGGGCAGGTTTTGGAAGATGTCCGGTATTTCGGGAGACTTGTACAAGGACAGGTCAAAGGTATCGTAGGCGGGAACCGGGAAGACATCCAGGTTTTCTGTCCGGGGACGATGCGCGGTGGCAACGGTTTTCCCGCCTTGGCGATAGACGATGCCCGGCACACTGCTCAAATCCGCCCCGCTTTCCAGCGCCGCCGCCAGCTCGACCATGGTCGCTTCGCCCTCGCCCAGGACCACGACATCGACATCGCCGCCGGCCAGCACATGTTCAGGAAAAAAGGTGGCATGCGCTCCCCCGGCGACCACCGTAGCCCCAGGCAGGACCTTGCGGGCCAGCGCCGCGGTCCGCATGGCGTTCGCCCGGCCGAACGTGAAACAGCTCACCCCCACGACGTCAGCGTCGGACTCGGCCAGAAGCTGTTCAACCTCCTCCCATCCGGCATCGTGCAGGTCCGCCATGCCGGCCTCGAAGCCCGCGGCGCGCATGGCTGACGTCAGGGCGGCGATTCCGAGCGGGACCCATGTCTTGGGGGCCAGCATGTCCGGCTCCAGAGTCGTGGGGTTCATCATGCGCAGGCCGGGAGGGGACAGGAAAAGAGATTTCATGGGTACTCCGTGAACAGGGCCGGGGACATGGCGTCCCCGGCCTGCCCGACTCGTCACGGGTTCTAGAGGGTCTGTCCGGAACCGATTTCCGGAGAAAGCCTGCGACTCCCGGAAAGGACACCCCCCTGCTGAAGGAGGACTCAGGAGGGCGTCAAATCTCAGGCCGGAAGCCGGAAGCCCTTGGCCTCGAAGGCTGCAGCGACATCGCCCATGCCCAGAGCCTCGAGGCTCGATCGTTTCGGCAACCCCGTTTCCGTGTCCCACCCCATGAAAGTATAGTATTCCGTCTTCGCCTGTTCAAAGTTGTCCCGATCAAGGGGCGGATGAGGGTGCTCGGCCGGCGGATACGGCGGCAGAAGCCGCCCTTCCGACGGCGTGAAGAAGTGGTCCGGCAGCTGGTCGTGCTCCTTGCGCAGGTTGACGGCCTTGCCGCCGCCCCATTCCAGGGCGGTCACCAGCCTGTGCATGTTCCAGATTCTGGCCGCCCGCTGGTTCAATTTTTCCTGATTCATCTTTTCGCCGGTAACCAGTTCGAACAGCTTGTATTCGACGGACACGTCTCCCGTGTATTTCCGGTCTTCACGCCCGCTGGTCATGATAGGATAGACCCAGTCGCAGACCGTGATGCTGTCCTTGATGCACGCCCGCATGTGAATGAAACGGCCGAGGGCGGCATGGGCCTTGGCCGATTTCTCCCCGTTCCATTTGATGGGGATATCGCGCTCGCGCCAGATGTCGTTCAGCCCGTTTTCCGCGATCTCGTCGCCCCAGATCGTCTTGGCAACGGGCAGGGCCTGCTCGAACTTCAAGCCGGTCCATTCGAGGAGGTTGGTCATGGAGTGACGGTTCGGATCACGGTTTTCCACCGCGAAATTCAGGGCCCAGTAATAGCCGTACGTCCGCG
This sequence comes from Desulfomicrobium escambiense DSM 10707, assembly GCF_000428825.1. Taxonomy (NCBI): domain Bacteria; kingdom Pseudomonadati; phylum Thermodesulfobacteriota; class Desulfovibrionia; order Desulfovibrionales; family Desulfomicrobiaceae; genus Desulfomicrobium; species Desulfomicrobium escambiense. The sequence goes on from NZ_AUAR01000030.1 coordinate 9,893, forward strand.
GGTCATAGTGGGCGGACATTCCCCATCCGCCGTTGCCGCCGACAACGCCGCCCATGATGCCCTCCATGTTTTCGAAATGCAGGACCCGTGCGGCCACATCCTTCAGGCCCAGGGACTCGAGACGCGCGGCGATGATGTCAACGGCCCTGCGGAACCCTTCCGCCAGGCAGTCGCCGAGAAACTCTTTGCGGTAGGCGATCATGTTCATCAGGGTCTCCAGGCCCTCGGTGCCCAGGTCGCCCTTGGGCGGATAATGGCCCTTTTCCAGGCCGGCCTGGATTTCGGCGGAGACGAGCTTGTTGTCGCGCATGTGCTGCAGGAGGCTTTTGCCGTTCACGACCTCGTCCTGCAGGTACCAGACGAACTGGATCATGGGGAACATCTCGAAGGTGTCCACCCCGAGCTTGTTAGCCAGCTGATTGGCAAGGAAGGTCGCCTTGTCCTTGTTGCCCATCCAGGAATAAAACCACTGCGTGCAGCTCACGGCGCCCCCGCCCATGCCCGGCACGTTCATGTACGCATAGCAGCCCTGGGGGCAGGAATAGCAGGACTGCGGCTTGACGTGGTACTCGTTGAGCCACGGCGCGCAGCTCTTGGTCTGGTCGAACCGCAGCGCCTGCTTGTTGATGTCCTTCGGGTCGATGTGCTTCTCGGTCCAGCTCAGGGGCCCGGTGGACAACGGCGTCGAACCGAGGGGGCCGGGCTGGATCTCGCGCACGCTCTTCACGTACTTCACCAGGCCCTTTTTGTCGGCGACCTGAACCCCTCCCGTGCCTCGGACGCACACGGCCTTGAGGTTCTTGGAGCCCATGACCGCCCCGAATCCGCCCTGCCCGGCGGCGTTGCCGATGCGGTGGATGATGGGGGAAATGCGCACCAGCCTTTCTCCCGAGGGGCCGATGATCGCGATCTGCACCTTCTCGTCGCCGAGCTTTTCCTTGAGGGCATCCTGCGCTTCGAAGGTGTCCTTGCCCCAGATGAACCCCGCGTCCTCGATGGTCACGGAGTCGTTGTGGATATTGATGTACACGGGTTTGGGAGCCTTGCCCTGGATGATCAGGGCGTCGTAACCGGCGAATTTCAGCTCGGCCCCCCAATAGCCGCCGAAACCGCTCCTGGTGACCAGGGGATGCTTCGAGTTTGGGGCATACACATGGGGGGACACGCCGATGACCTCCGACCGCCCCGTTGAGGGGGCAAGGGTGCCGGTCAGCGGGCCGGTGGCGAAGACCAGCCGGTTCTCGGGGCTGAACGGATCAGCCAGAGGGGCCTCGTCAAACACGACCTTGTAGCCGATGCCGATGCCGCCGGTGTAATCGATATATTTTTCCGTTTTTTCCTGGGTGATCTTCCCGTTGCTCAGGTCAACGCGCACGATGGTTCCCATCCATCCGTTCATAGCGGGGTCTCCTTGGTAAAAATGGTTATCTCATGTCGACAAACGATATGGCGTCCGCGGGACAGTACTTTACGCACTGCGGGTCGCCGCCGCAGAGATCGCACTTGGAAAACAGGCCCGTCTCATCGTTTTTGACGATTTTATCCCAGGGACAGGCCGCGAAGCACTCACCGCAGCCGGTGCATTTCGTGGGGTCGATGATCCGGGCTCCGGTCTCCTTGTCCAGAATGAGCGCGTCATAGGCGCACGCAAGATAGCAGTCGGCCATGTTGCACTGGCGGCAGACGTCGGCCATGGCCGCGAATTTGGCCAGGGTCCCGGTCGGGTCGAAGGTTGTGGTGATCCGGCTCAGGGACGGCTGGCAGACCCCTTCGTGACTCAGCGAGCAGACGATCTCGCAGGTCCGGCAACCGACGCACATGTTTGGGTTGGTCACCAGCCAGGCCCGCGTGTTGGGGAGTTGGTCCGGCGTGATCTCGCGGTTGTAATGCTTCGGGTTGAAATTCTTGGGCGCCGCGACCGCCCCCTTGACCACGCTGGCCCCGATAACGGCCTGGATGCCCAGATACTGAAGCATCTTGCGGCGACTCAACGGTCCAAGTTGCGACGACTCGTCCACCGGAACCTCGGCCTGCTTACTCTCGGTTTTCCGGTTTTCAAAAACACCTTGCCACTTTTCAAACACGTTTTTGCTCACGGTTGCCTCCTGTTGGAATGCACAGTTGTGAAATCCTGTTTCCACCCCTTGAGCAAGATGAAGACCACGTTTACGGCGCCCACTCCCGCGAAGCCGAAACGGTCTGGTCATGAGGCAATACTGTCTTTGGATTCAAGAAGTTGTGCGAATCTGGATTCGAAAATCCGGGCTGGCGCAAGGGGGCATGAGGCCGCAAGGCTGAGACGCGGGCCGGAGTCAGTGTGACTCCGGCGAATGCATGCTAGGGGTCAATGTGACCCCTGGCATTGCGAGACGCTGTGACGCCAGGGGGCAAAAGCTCGCGTGGGAGATTTCGGCGGTCAGGAGTGAGGCGAGGGTTCGCGGGCCAAAACAACCCCGAAATACTCGCAGATGCCGCAACAGGTTCCATTCCAGGCTTGCCTTTTGCTGCGAAAAGGTCGTAATGACAAAGTGTTATCGAAAAAGCACTTTGTGTCCGTCCCTACCCTCATTCCACCCGGCGGACAAACACCCTCCAAGCTGGACCATTATTTGTAATGCAGTGCTCACAACGTCACTCAGCGGAGGAATCAGTCATGGACGCCTACAAATTCGCCATCCCGGAAATCATTTTCGGACGTGGAAGCCTCAAATACGCCAGCATCTGCGCACAGCAGCTCGGCGCTTCCAGAATATTCGTCGTGTCGGACGCCGGGGTGGAAAAGGCCGGCTGGGTGGACAAGCTCTTCGACATCCTGCGGGCGCAGAACCTCGATTTCGTGTATTTCAACGACATTTCACCCAATCCGCGCGATTTCCAGGTCCACAACGGAGCGAAACATTACGAGGAAACAGAGGCGGATGTGGTACTGGCCCTCGGCGGCGGGAGCGTCATGGACGCGGCCAAAGGCATCGCCCTGGTGGTGAGCAACAAGGGGGACATCAAGGACTACGAAGGAGCAAACCACGTCAAGAAACCCCTTCCTCCCATGGTCTTCATTCCTTCGACCATCGGCAGCGAATCCAATATCTCCCAGTTCACGGTCATTACCGATGTCGAACGCCACATCAAGATGACCATCATCAGCCGGACGCTGGTTCCGAATATCTCCATAACCGATCCGACCCTGCTCGGAACCCTGAACCGGGAACTGCTCATCGCTCCCCTGTTCGATTCCATTGCCCATGCGGTGGAATCCTACGTCTCTCCGCTGGCCAGCCCGTTGACGGAGGTCCAGTCCAGAAGAGCGCTCGATCTGCTCATCAGGCATCTGCGGCCCGCCCTGGAAGAATTCCGGCTGGACGACCTCGAACAGCTGGCCGTGGCCGGAGCCTGTTCGGGCATGGCCTTCACCAACGCAAGCGTCGGCCTCGGACATGCGTTGGCCCACGCCTTGGGCGGCATGTACGACATGGTGCACGGCATCGCCCACGCAATGCTTCTGCCAAGCGTCATGCGCTTCAATCTGCCCGCCTGCACGAGCAAGATGGCCACCATCGGCAAGATCATCACCGGCAAGACTTTCGCCACGGACGAGGCCACGGCGCAGGCGGGCATCGAGGCTCTGGAGGAACTGCGCGCCGAAATCGGCATTCCGGCACGCCTCCGGGAAATCCTGCCGGACAATACCATGCTGCCGACCATGAGCCGGAACGCCGCAAAGGATATCTGCCTCCTGACCAACCCGCGCCCTGCTACGTGGAAAGATATCCTCAATATCTACTACGGGGTGTGGTGATGACCGACAACGCCAATCTCGGAGACATCTGCGGTATCGAATCGATAAAGCTTGGATTCTTCCGCGAGGTCCAACGGAAAATCACTGAGCTCAAAAAATCCAACACCACGATCGAGCAGAAACGGCAGGACGTACAGAGCATCCTGGACGGCATTCCCGATGTCATCGCCGTGCTGTCCATGGATTTGGCCCTGCATTCCGTCAACAAGGCATTCTACAGCACGTACGGGGGAATCGCGCCTGAAGGGCTGCACTGCTACCAGGTCTTCAAGGGCCGCACGGAGCCCTGCAGCTCCTGCCCCGTGGCTCTCGCGCTGGAGAGTTCCACGCAGGTCGCCCGGGGCCTGCAGATCCTCAACTGGCACGGTGAAAAACGGCAGATCGAATGCACGGCCTCCATCATGCACACCCAGGAAGGCAAGCCGCACAGGGTCCTCCTGCTCCAGCGCGACGTCACCCTCGAAAAACAGTTCCAGGTCAAATATTTTCAGGCGGAAAGAATGGCCACCATCGGCATCCTGGCCGAAGGCGTGGCCCACGAGATCAACAACCCCCTCACCGGCATCGGGGGGTTTGCCGAGGCCCTGAGCCTGAAACTCGACGAGTTGAGGGAAGTCGCCGCGCTCTGCAACAAAACCGGGCTGATCGAGGATTTCGAGGAGTACCTGCAGACCATCCTCCGGGAATGCCAGCGCTGTTCGGACATTGTCCAGAATCTCCTGACCTTCGGCCACCGCGAGATAAACTTCCATGTCACGATCAACCTGAACGACGTGGTCCGGAATTCCATCCAGCTGCTCGGCCCCCGTCTCAGCCGCCTCTCGCCCGGCATCGTCCATCTTGAACTATCCGAGAGGGAACCCGTTGTGCTCGGACATCCGGGAGAACTCATGCAGATCGTTCTGAACCTCGTGCTGAACGCCCTCTATGCCGTCCAGGAGGCCGGAGACGTCACCATGAGCACCCAGATCAAGGGCAACATGGTCATTCTGCAGGTTCACGACACCGGGATCGGCATCCAGGAAGACCATATCCCCAAGCTCTTTGAACCGTTCTTCACCACCAAGCCTCCCGGACAAGGCATAGGTGTCGGCCTCTCGACCTGCTACAACATCATCAGCAAACACGGCGGCTACATCACCGTGAACAGCGAACCGGGGCACGGAGCGACGTTCGAGGTCATTTTGCCATACTATTCAGACTAGGACCGGAAACATGTACACGACAGACGCCATGAATCTTCTGGTTGTGGACGACGAACCCTCCATCTGCAGGCTGGCGCAAAAGGAACTGGCTTCGTCCGAGACGATCGTGACCACGGCGAGTACCGCTGCGCAGGCCATGGCCATCAGCGGCGAACAGGATTTCGATGTCATTCTGCTTGACGTGCGCCTGCCCGACGGACACGGGCTGACCCTGCTCGAACATTTCCGGGGCACCCTGCCTGATGCCGAAGTTGTCATGATCACGGGGTATTCGGAGGTCAGCGTCGCCGTCGATGCAATGAAGATGGGGGCCCATGACTACATCACCAAGCCCTTTTCCCTGAAACAGATCAAGCAGGTCATCGAAAAGGCCTACCAATGTTCCAGGCTGCGCAGGGAAAACCGCACCCAGGGCAGTTCCGGCACGCTGAAATCGGAACGCGAACTCATAGGGCTCTCCCCGGGCATGAAGCGGGTGGGATTCCTCATCAACAAGGTCGCGCGGACCCGGGCGCCAGTGCTCATTACCGGCGAAAGCGGCGCCGGCAAAGACGTGGTGGCCAATGCCATCCACAGCAAAAGCCTGTGTGCGGACAAAAAGCTGATAGTGAAGAACTGCGGCACGTTCAACAAGGACCTGTTGCGCAGCGAACTCTTCGGATACAGGAAGGGAGCCTTCACCGGCGCCCAGGAGTCGCAGGACGGCCTGCTCTCCCTGGCAAACAACGGGTCCCTCTTTCTGGACGAGGTCGGAGAACTGTCCATGGACGTGCAGTCAATGCTGCTGAGGGTGCTGGAGACCCAGAAATACAGGCGCGTTGGAGACACCGAGGAACGAACGGTGACCGTCCGCTTCCTTTTCGCCACGAACCGGGATCTGGCCAGGGAGGTGGAGGCCGGCAGGTTCCACGAGGCCCTGTACCACCGGCTCAACATTTTCCGCATAGAAATCCCGCCACTGCGGGAACGCCCGGAAGACATCCCCGTCCTGACCGAATATTTCCTGGGCCATCTGTACCCGGAAAAACCGCCCTACAGGATTTCCAAGCGCACTATGGAATGTTTCATGGCCTACCACTGGCCGGGAAATGTCCGGGAATTGCGCAATGTCATTGAGAGAGCCATCATTCTGGCCGAAAACGAACTCCTGACCGCCCACTCCCTCCCCCGGGAAATCATCGCGAAATGCAGCGAGTACAAGGATCGCGCGAAGCCTTCAATGTCCCTTGAGGACAATGAAAAAGAGCTTATCCAGAAAGTTCTCAATCTTGTCGGAAACAATCGAAACGAAGCAGCAAGAATATTGCACATTGGAAGGAAGACGCTGTACAGAAAAATATGCAAATTCAATATACCGACATAAAATTAGTTATCGCGACGAAACGTGGAAAACAAAGGAAAAAGTTTGAATTTAACAAAAACTTGCGGACTATTCTTGATGCTTCCATCAAAAATATTTACATAAATGGATGTCGGTGCATACGCAGAAGTTACAAATAGGAAAGCCACCCGTCACCGGATGGCTTTGCATTCTCAGGTCCACCCCGGCATCGACATGGAGATAGCCATGCAGGCCTTGGACAACATGGGGATCGGAACAACCGTCCGCATGGTCCCCTTCAAGCGGGTCTTGGCCATGCTCAAGGAGGGTCAGGCGGACCTGACCACGTCCTTGAGTTTCCGGCAGGATCGGGATTCCTACCTGCTGTGGTCGCGGACGTACCGCACCGGCGCGAGCTACGCGTTTTTCTGCAGAAAGGGTTCGGCCTTCATGCCCGGACGGCTCGAGGACTTGAGGGGCCGCGCCGTGGGGGTGGCGCGCGGCTTCGTCTTTCCGCCTACCTTCGCCGACGATCCGGCCATAAGGAAGGTCGAGGCCCCGCATATCGCCAGTCTGATGCACATGCTCCTAGCGGGGCGGTTCGACGCCCTCATCGTCAACAGCCTGGCCGACGCTATGAACTGCTGGCCACCGGCCTGATCGGCGAGGTCGAGCAGGCTCCGTTCGTTCTTGTGACTCCAGACGACAAGGGGACGTTCATGGGGTTTTCTAGGGCCCGCACCCGGCCGGAACTCGTGGAGCGGTTCAATGCCGAGATCGAGAGGATGGAGGCCGACGGCACCATCCGGCGGATCAAGGGCAAATACCTGGAGAATTGAGGGGACGCCGGCAAGCCAGAGAGGGGAATCCGGAGTCGGGGGGAATCCGGGGTCAGGGAATCCGGGGTCAGGGAATCCGGGGTCAGATCTTGAATCTTGAGGGAATCCGGGGTCAGATCTTGAATCTTGAATTATCTCATTTTCCGAAGAATTTTACTCACTGATGAATAATGCAGTCCTGTTGCGGCAGCGACTTCTGCCTGAGAATAGCCGAATTCATTGCAGGCCTTGAGGGTGGCTGCATCGCGGGTTGCGCGGCCTCCTGAGTCTGCCAAGACATCTTCCAAGGCCGGTCGGTCGGCAAAGCGCTGGGCGCGCGGAATTTCCCTGAATGCGCTCCTGTCCTTGAGAATGGGAAACAGCTTTTCCAGAAACGCATCGTCTCCCAGGAGACATTGCCCTTTCAGATCCTGCCAGGGCGACTTTGAATCAAGACCCGCTTGGACGAAGAGACGACAATCTTTCCGAGCGCGGGTTCGATCAGCCCCAAACTGTTCAAGAATCCAATCCACCGCAAGAAAATCCGGCTTCTTTATGAATCCGGCCGTGGCGCGGTAGCTAGACCAGAAATACTTCCCCGGTTCTTTGACTATCCCGGCCCTCACAGGATTGAGGACAATGTACCGGCACAGTTCGAGAAGGTACGCTTCCCGGTCAACGACAATGGCCTTGAACCGCCCTTGCAGCACATGCCCTACCCGGCCATGCCGACGGTTGAATGCCTGCGTGTACACGCCGTTGAGTTGCCGCATGGCTTTGGAAAGATTTGCGTCCGGGGTTTCGAGCAGCAAATGGAAGTGATTCGTCATCAGGCAATAGCCATGACAAATCACGTTGAACCGGCGCAACGTCATCCCGAGCACGGAAAGAAAGGTGGTCCTGTCGATATCGTCCAGAAATATGGAAGATTGTGCATTGCCCCGGGAAGTCACATGGTAGATGGCTCCCGGAAATTCTATGCGGAGTGGGCGGGCCATGGAGATGAGTTACTCCAGAAAAATTCAAGATTCAAGATCTGACCCCATTCTCCCGTTTGAAGGGAACACAGGCACAAATGAAAGACTACAGGCTCTAAGCAATGACAAGTATAGACGACTGAAATGTTTTCAAAAAATATCATCCAGAGTTCAACCATGAAAAAAGTTGTTGTTGATTTTTCAGTAACTCCCAAATATTTCGGATAGGCAAACAATGAATAGAAAATTGAATTTCATGATTATGAATCATGCTTTTTTTCAGAATTTGCAACCATCTCGTTTTATGTTATAAATAAATTATATATATCAAAAATTCTGTTACAGAGTCGAAGTGAAATTGTACAATGTTAAGAACTTGAAAAAAAATCTGATGGAGTGCAGGAACACAAAGCATGGAATATATAGACTCTCTCACGTTAAAATTACCTGCGGACGCATCGTATATTCCCATTGCGACCTTTGCAGCCAAGCATTGCGCTCAGCGCCTCGGCTTTTCGGACGAGGACGCCGAAAAAATTTTCCTGGCCATGGAAGAGGCATGCGTCCATGCCTTTGAATTCGGTTACGGAGGCGACAGGGAGACGCTATTAATTACGATCTCCCGCACATCTCTTGGCATCCGCTTGGCGACCACATTCCACGGCCTGCCCTTGAAAGTCGAACTGTTGCCCAAATACGATCCGGCCAGAGCCCTGGAATACGGCGATGTCACGGGCATAAGCCTCCTTCTCATCGAGAGGATGCTCGACAGCGCATCCTTTTCTTCTGGTCCTGACGGCCTTCGGACTGTATCCATGGACAAGCACCTCCCGGCGCACATCGCTGCCAATACCGCACAAGCTGCGAGACCCTTGGAACCAGACGACAACGCAGATCCAACCCTCCGCCAGGCGTTGCCGGAAGATGCCGAAGCTATATCCCGCCTGGCCTTTCAATCTCATGGGAATGTCCTGTTCAATGAAAACATCTACTACCCTGACCGTGTCCGGGAAATGATTCATTCCGAGGAAATGACCTCGGTTGTGCTGGAGACTGCGAGCAGGCGCGAGATTGTTGGCCATGGGGCGCTCGTCAAAAGCGCTCCTGAGGCTCATGTCGAAGAAATGACGTTTGGGATTATGAATCCGGGCTTCAGGTCCCGAGGCGGCGCGACCGCCATGGCGAACTTCTTAGAGAGGAACGCTGTGGAGCGTGGAGTATACGCCATCGAGGTATTTGCCGTGACCAGCCATGTCCATTCGCAGCGATCAGTTCTGAGCAACGGTTTTTTAGAATCCGGACTGCTCCTGGACACAATCTCCGCGTCCCGTTTCTGGGTGGACAGTGAAGCTGTCAGGCCGCGAATTGGGAGTGTGATTTACACTAAGTACCTCAAAGGTATTGCCACGAAAGTATTTCATGTCCCTGACCATCATAGGCAGATTGTCGAGCGTATATATGCGCAGCACGGCTTTGTGGTAACTATGGAAGACAGGCTCCCGGACGAGTTTGCGCCAGATGGCGAGGCGACCCTGTGGAGCACGTTGGATATAGTGGAAGGATGGGCCATGATCGGCATAGACGGATATGGACGTGACGTACTGGCCCAGGTGTCTGAAAGAGTGCGACACGCCTGCGCCCAGGGAATCACGGCAATCCAGATGGCCCTCCCGCTTGAGGACCCTGTCACTAGGACGATGACCACAGCTTTTGAGGACATGGGATTCTTCTTCGCCGGGGCTTGTCCAGTATATGACCGCAAGGAGTGTCTCATCCTCCAGTTTATCAATTCCCCACAAACAGAATACGAAACCATAAACGTTCAATCGGACTTTGCTCATGAGATCAAACAGTACGTCATGTCGTGTGACCCGCGTGCAAACCCCCAAAGCCGGAACCAGATCTCATAGAATCAGGAATGAACAAATCTGTGCTTCCAATAGCCGGAAAAGGCAAAAGCGGACATTCCCATTGTTGCTCTTACCACATATGTCATGGTCGGAGACAAAGCAAAATTTCTCGCCGAAGATATGAGCATCTACCTCAGCAATCCAGTCAACTGACGACTTGAACAATGCTATGGCTACGGAATATAAACGCGGGAGCAGGGTCAGATCTTGAATCTTGAATTATCCCATTTTCCGAAGAATTTTACTCACCGATGAATAATGCAATCCCGTCGCGGCAGCTACTTGTGCCTGAGTGTAGCCAAATTCATGGCAGGCCTTGCGGATGGCGGCATCGAGAAATCGAGGGTCAGGTCTTGAATCTTGAATTTGCCATCATCCACCAAGTCCGGCAGGCGGCATGAGGCGCTGACTTTAGTTGTGTGCGTCAAGTTCTGCAAATTCTTCCACGACATGATGGGTAACCTCAAGCAGCTGGCGACCGAGAATGGGCCCACCCAGAGCTCGTCGGAGGTCGCCAGATGCGTTCTCCATTAAGCAACCAGTTCCATCAATGCTTTCTTCTTTAACTCTGTGAGCAGGCTCATATCCAGGTATCTGTTTGCCTCGATCCAGTTCTCATGCGTCTCTACCGCAAGGGCTCGGATCAAGCGTAAGCAGCTTTCTTCATTGGGAAATATCCTGACAACCAATGTCCGACGTTTGATCTCTTCATTGAGTCTTTCCAGCATGTTGGTCGACTTCAGATGCTTG